>NZ_SRLW01000017.1:0-57631 GCF_006518215.1 Myxococcus sp. AB025B | reverse complement strand
GCCCCCGCCCTTCTCCCCCCGAGGCACCACCGCGCGCACGGCGACGTCCAGCACCACCGCCATGCCCACGGGCATGGGCTCCGCGAGGCGGTGGCGATACAACGTGGGCTCCGGCTGCTCCAGGACGATGGGCGCGGTGTTCATCCGCGCGTCGGACAACACCACCCGCTTGCCACCCAGGGCGTTGGGCGTCAGCCGCAGGTAGAGTTCCTTGATGGGCTGCTCACGTGCCAGCACCTCCACCTGCACCCGCCCGGTGGCTTCGCGCGTCTCGGGGTTCACGTCGAGTTGCACCCGGTAGCGCGGCAGTTCCTCCAGGGGGCCTAGCGCCTTCGCGGCGCGCTCGCGCTCGGCGGGCTTGAGGTGCTGGAGGCTCAGCGCCACCTCCGGAGGGATGTCCGCCCGGGCCGGCTGTCCGAGGAGCAGGCACCACGACAGCAGGCTGAGCAGGGCTGGGCGCATGAAGCGCATGCTAATTGACCCGGGCCACCACGGCTCGTCTAGCCTTGCGGGACATGCACTCTCGAACGCTCCTGCTGGCCGCCACCCTGGGGTGGATGGCGTGCGCGCGCAACGTCCCCGCGCCCACCGCCGCCCCGACGACTCCCCGCTCCGTCCGCCTGGTCGTGGACACGCCGCCCCAGGAGACGGAGACCCTGGACAAGGTGCGCGAGGACGTGGAGGTGGACACGGACGAGGGCGAGCGCACGCCCCGCGTCGTCACCTTCGGCGAGACGCCCGTGCTCCAGCGCGACGGCATGCGCGCGCGGCTCTACGGGGACGCGAAGGGCACGCTCGGCATCAGCGTGGACAACTTCCTGCTGTTCGAGGTGACCGATGCCAAGGGCCAGGTGAAGCGCCGCGCCGTCGTGGGCTTCACCGAGAGCGTCCACCTGGGCAACGAGCAGGTGGACAACGTGGGGCGCCGGGCCTTCACCTTCGAGCCGGGAGAGGTGGACCTCACGGAGTTCCTGCCGGAGTCCGAGCCCTTCAAGGTGCGCACCACCGTGCTGGACACCTGGGGCGTGGGACGCGTGTCGGACGTGTACCTGGTCCTCTCCGCGCCCGAGCCCCGCGCCGTCGAGGACGACCTGCGCGGGGAGTGAGACGAAGCCTCCGGGGCCGCGCCACCCGTCCGAGGGGACACGGCCTTTCGGGAGGCTAGAAGCGCAGCCCGCCCACGGGCGCCAGCTTCTGCGCGCCACCGTTGCCGCGCACCGGGCGGATGCCGCCCCCCAGCACGATGTCGCAGGGGCCGTTGTTGCAGGCCGTCCCGAGGTTGGGGGGCTTGATGCCCGGCTCCTTCGTCGCCATCACCGCGCCCACGGTGCCCGCGGCCACGACGGCGCCCACGCCGGCCCAGACGTACCAACGGCCGTACCAGGGCTTGCTGGAGCCCTCCAGCTCGGCGTCCGGCGACTTCTCGTTGAAGGCCAGGGCCGGGTTGTAGTCATCCCCCTGCGACGTGGTGGACGGGTCCAGCACGGGGTTGGCGGGCACGTCCTCGCGCGGCGTGTTGCTCGCCACCGCGGTGTCCACCAGGGGCCGCATCTTGCCCACCAGCTCGTAGTTGGTGCCGGCCAGCACGTTGATGCGCTGGATGTCGGGGCGGAAGCCCTCCGCGCGGAACTCGATTTCACGCGAGCCGGGCTTGAGCAGGATGTCGCTCAGGGGCACCGTGCCCACCTCGACGTCGTCCACCAGGACCTTGGTGCCGGCCACGTCGGAGAAGGCCCGCGCGAAGCCCATGGTGGCCACCAGCGCGACCTTCACGTCCTGCGTCGAGCCCTCCTTCACGGTGAACCGGCGCGAGTAGTCCTCGTAGCCGGCCTTGCGCACCACGAGCAGGTGGTCGCCGGGCGCCACCGGCACCGTCATGGGCGTGGCCGACAGCGCGCCCGCGTCGCGGCCATCCAGCGTCAGCCGCGCACCCCGGACACCCCCGGCGATGACGACGGCGAGCTCCGTCTTCACCGGCGCCAGGGGCGCCAGCAGGCTGTCATCCGGCGGCGGGAGGTTCTTCTTCTTCGAGCCCTTCGCGGTGGCGGCGGGCCTGGCGGTCTTCGGCGGCTTCTTCGCCGTCGCCTTCTCCGCCTTCTTCTTCTTCACCACCTTCGACCTGGCCGGCTTCTTCGTCGCCGACTTCGACGGCGTGAGTGGAGCGAGCAGGTCGTCGGCCTGAGCGAGCGCGGAGGACGGTGCCGCCAGGACGGCCACCAGCGAAAAGAGGACGAGGCGTCGAATGCTCATGACGGTCCGAAGGTTAGAGAGTCGTCCAAGGGGAATCAAACGAAGTCCCGCTCGCACGTCCATTCAGCCAATATCCGCGCCCCATGCACCGCGCCCTGCCATCGCTGGCCCTCGGCTTCAGTGTTCTCTGCCTCACGGCGTGCCCCGCCAAGGCGCCTCCCACCCTGGAGACGCGCTCCCCACCTCCACCGCCCATCCGGGTGCCGCCCGGTTGTGAGAGCAGCCAGGCGGGCGAGTACCGCCACGAGGAGAACCCCGCGTTCCGCTACCGGGGCGAGGAGGACGCGGGCACGCTGACGCTGGCCGTGGTGCGCGCGCGCGCGGACACGGATGCGGGCACCCCGGGCGCCGACTCGAGCGGGGCGACCATCGTCCTGCAGCGCACACCGGGCGGCTTCGTCGGGGAGACGCGCGCCACGGGCTTCACGGGCTCGGGCGCTCCCTGCCCCGTCGCGTTCCCCACGGAGCTGGTGGCGTGCGACGACGCGGGCCTCACGCTGCGCGCGGTGGCCAGCACGTCCATCGACGAGGGCTGCCAGCCCTCCCGCACCGGACCTCCGCCGGTGCGCCTCAAGCAGGTGCTGCTGCGGGAGACACCGGACGCGGGTCCCTGAAGGTCCCCGTCGTCCGACTTCGAGTCACGCCCCGGAAGAGACCTCCCGGGGCGCGCACGGCTTGACCTCAGGCGGCGCGGCGCGCCTGCTCCTCGGCGCCGTTGACGGCGGGAGCGGCGTCGCTGAGCTTCACGCGGCCCGCGAACCCCTGCATCAGGCTGGAGACACCCACGTACAGGAAGCCCGCCTGGAACAGGATGATGAAGGGCAGCGACGTGTAGATGCGCGCGTCGATGGCGAACCACAGCGCCCCGGTGAAGTAGGCCGCGAAGAGCAGCTCCACCACCGGCATCAGCGTCTTGCTGCCGCGGTACGCCTTCTTCACCGCGACGACCTTCTTGCCCTCGGCGCCCGTCTTCGGCGTGCGGGCGAAGCCCGACTGCTGGTTGAGCAGCGCCTCCGCCACGGCCTTGGCGTTGTTGATGGCCAGGCCGATGCCCAGGCTCATCAGGAACGGCAGGTACTTCACCCGCTCCCAGCCCTTCACGCCCCGCTCACGCTGCGCGGCCACGTAGAAGAAGCACACGCTCGCCGTGGCGGACACGAAGAAGGGCAGGTCCAGGAACAGCGTGCCGTACAGGCCGTGCTGGAAGCGCACCACCATGCTGATGGGCATCAGCACCGACAGCAGCACCATCAACAGATAAGCCATGTTGTTGGTGAGGTGGAAGAACGCCTCGCGCTTGACCGCCAGCGGCAGGTCGCTCTTGAGGATGGTGGGGAGCAGCTTCTTCGCCGTCTGGATGGAGCCCTTGGCCCAGCGGTGCTGCTGGCTCTTGAAGGCGTTCATGTCCACCGGCACCTCGGCCGGGGAGATGACCTCCGGGAGGAACACGAACTGCCAGCCCTTGAGCTGGGCGCGGTAGCTCAGGTCCAGGTCCTCGGTCAGCGTGTCGTGCTGCCAGCCGCCCGCGTCCGCGATGGTGCCCCGGCGCCAGATGCCGGCGGTGCCGTTGAAGTTGAAGAAGCAGCCGGAGCGGTTGCGCGCCGTGTGCTCGATGATGAAGTGGCCGTCCAGGAAGATGCTCTGGGCCTGCGTGAGGATGGAGAACTCACGGTTGAGGTGGCCCCAGCGCACCTGCACCATGCCCACCTTCGCGTCGGAGAAGAACGGCACCGTGCGCAAGAGGAAGTCGGGGCTCGGCACGAAGTCGGCGTCGAACACGGCGACGAACTCGCCGCGCGCGGACTTCAGGCCGTTCTCCAGCGCGCCCGCCTTGAAGCCCTCGCGGTTGACGCGGTGGATGTAGACGATGTCATGGCCCTTCTGGCGGTGACGCTCCACGCACGCCCGGGCGATGCCACACGTCTCGTCCGTCGAGTCGTCGAGGACCTGGATCTCCAGGAGGTCGCGCGGGTAGTCGATGCGGCACACCGACTCCACCAGGCGCTCCACCACATACATCTCGTTGAAGATGGGCAGCTGGATGGTGACGCGAGGCAGCTCCTTCAGGGAGCCCTTGGGCGTCGGCAGCTTGAACTTGTGCCGGTAGTACAGGAACGCCATCCGGTACCTGTGCGAGCCGTAGACCGCCAGCACGCACAGGACGCTGAAATAGACGCCCAGGAAGATGATCTCGACGGTGGTCATCGGTGACGCTCAGCCCCTCCCGCACGGCCCCCGTGGCCCGCGGTCCTTCCATACGCGGCGGCTCCGGAATCCCGTCCTCACGCCGACCGCCGCCTCCTGGGTCCGCTGAGCCCCCGCCCCGTATGTGCCCGAAAAGACAAGGGTTTGACCTTCCGGGACTGATCGCGCCGGACAATAGGGAGGCGTCAAGGACGTGTCAAATTATTCCCCGAATTTGAACGTTCCGTTCAGGTCCATCGTGACCCACCGCGTCGGAGCGGGTCACGAGGGCCTGGAAGAACGCCCTGGGGAGCCGGGCAGGCGACCTGGAGCTGTCGGGGCGTCGCTTCAGCTCACGGCGCGGCGGGGCTCGTCGACGACGGGAGTGGAGGTGACTTCGGGGGCGTCCAGGATACCCGCCTCGTCGCGCGTCGCGAGCGCCAGGATGCGCTCGACGAGCTCCGGGAAGTCCAGGCCCGCGTGGCCGGCAATCCTGGACAGGAGGCTGGTGGGGGTGAAGCCGGGCAGCGTGTTGACCTCCAGCACCACGTCGTTGTCGGTGTCCGAGCACAGCAGGTCCACCCGCGCGTAGCCCCGGCAGCCCAGGGCGCGGTACGCGGCGAGCGCCAGCGCCTCCACGTTGGCCACGCGCGTGGCGGACAGCCGGGGCGGCAGGAAGTAGCGGGCGCCGCCCTTGTACTTGGCCTCGAAGTCGAAGCCCTCGCGCGGCGTGGCCACCTCGCAGCTGCCCAGCACCGCGTCACCGAGGATGCCCACCGTCACCTCGCGCCCGGACACGAAGCGCTCCACCAGCGCCTCGCCCCCGAAGCGGCACGCCTGGGCCACCGCCTGGGCGAGCTCCTGGGGCTCGCGCACCACGCTCAGGCCCACCGAGGAGCCGCCACAGGCGGGCTTCACCACGCAGGGGAAGCCCAGGTCCCCATGCAGCTCCGGGGCGCGCGCCGCGCCGTCGCGGCCCACGCGGTACCCCTGGGGCGTGGGGAGGTTGTGCAGCCGGAAGAGCTTCTTGGCGAAGGGCTTGTTCATCGCCAGCGCGGACGCCAGGACGCCCGAGCCCGTGTACGGCAGCTCCAGCAGCTCCAGCAGGCCCTGCACACGGCCGTCCTCGCCCATGCGCCCGTGCAACGCGATGAAGGCCACGTCCAGCTCGGCGGCCCGCAGCGCGCGGTCCAGGCCCGGCCCCGCGAATATCCGGGTGACGTGGTGGCCACGGGACTCGAGCGCCGCCACCACGGCCTCCCCGCTCTTGAGCGAAATCTCCCGCTCCTCACCCCACCCGCCCATCAGCACTCCGACGCGCTTGCCCATGTCGATGAAACCCTCCGTGGGTTCACGACAGAGCACGGCGGATGCCAACCCCACCCCGAGGGGTGGGACACAGGCGTCCAGGCCACGCGTCCCGAGTGGAGACGCGGGGTTGCGAGGACCAGGGGGCGGCCAGGCGGGCGTGTCCGCGGGGACGCGGCGCGGCAGCCCGGCCACGCGGCGCCAGGGGCTGTAGGAACTACCGCCCCTCGCGCCCGCGACTACAAGCCGCCGTCACCGGTTCCCGCGTCCACGGGGCCAGGGCCCGGGACAGGGCCGGCGTCGCCACCCGCGTCCGGGGTGCCGGAGTCGGTGCCGGCGTCCGTGGTGCCCGCGTCGGCGCCACCGTCGGAGGGCCGAGGGGTGTCGTCCGCGGTGCAACTGCCGTCCTTGCAGACGTAGTTCTCCAGGCACTGGTTGCGGTCATCGCAGGGCTGACCCTCCTCGTCGAAGTCGACCAGGAGGCTGCACGCGGACAGGCCCAGGGAGAGGGCCGCCATGGGGATGAGCAAACGAAGGGGACGTCGCATGGCTAGTAATTCCGGAGATCGTCTTCGTCGATGGACGGCCGCTTCTTCTTCTCTTCTTCCTCGCGCTTGCGCTTCTCCTCTTCGTCGCGCTTGCGCTTGGCTTCCGCATCAGCCTCCTCCTGCTTGCGGCGCTCCTCCAGCTCACGGCGCTGGCGCTCGACCTCCTCGCGGCGCTTCTTGAGCTCCTCCTCGCGCTGGGCGGCGTCCTCGTCGCGCGAGCGCTTCGTGTCGCGCGCGGGGGGCGGCGCCGGAGCCGGCTCGGTGGCCTGGGGCGCGGGCGTCGTCTTGGCCGGCGCGGGCGTCGTCGTCTTCGACGGGGGCGGAGGCATGGGGAGCGGCTCGCTCACGGGCCGGGTGCCCTTGGGCGGAGGCGGCATGTCCAGGGACTCGCTCTTGGAGGGCGCGGCCTTGGACGGCGGAGGCGTGGCCCGCGAACGGAAGGGCGTGGCCGCGGCCTTGGAGGAGGAGGACGAAGAGCTGCTTCCACCGCCGGCGAAGGCGAAGTAGCTGCCCAGACCCGCGGAGACCAGGCCCGTCACCAGGCCGATGTCGGCCACCAGCGCGTACGTCTTGCCCGTGTCCTTGAAGTCCTTGGCGCGGGGGCTCGTCTGGGGCGCGCGGCGGAAGTCATCCTCCTTCGAGGAGGCCTCCATGCCGAAGTAGATGCCGCCCGCCAGCAGCGCGACCCCCGTGGCCATCAGCACGTAGCCCATCGTCTTGCGGTTGCTGCTGCCGCCGCTGGAGAAGTGCGTCACCGGCTTGTTGCCCGCGAGCCTCGCCGTGTCCGCGCCCACCAGCGAGGACAGGAACGTGTCGGAGCCCGTCGCCATGGCCTCGCCCACGGGCACCGAGCCCACGGCGTAGCCCAGGTTGTGGCCGTCCGTGACGTCCAGCCGCAGGCCCGTCACCTGCACGGGCGCGGTGCCCGTGCCGCCCTGGACCAGCAGCGCCAGCACCTGGGACACACCGGCCAGCGCGCCCAACTCGCGCAGGGCCATGTCCCGCTCGACGCCGTCGGGCTTGCGCACGACGCGCTCGGTGATGGCCTGCAGCGCGCGCTGCGAAGCCGAGGGCCGCAGCGTGAGCGACGTCTCCCCTTCGCGGGCGCGGCGCTGCTCGAGCTCGTAGCCCGGCGCCATCACCGTCACGAAGTGGTCCGCCGCCGTCAGTCCCTGGAGCGACACGGGCGACACGCCGCGGAACTGGCCGTCCACGTACACCTGCGCGGGCACGGGCTCGGTGCGCACCGTCAGCGCGACGGTGGAGCCGGCGAGCGCCGCCTTGCGCTCCTTGTCCACGAAGGCCATCTCGTCGGGCGGGAAGAAGTTGGACGAGAACTGCGCCCGCGGGTCCACCGCGAGCACCGCGCGAATCTCCAGCTGCGCGGCGGCGTTCTCGCCGTTGGCCACCTGCGAGGCCGCCTTCATCACCCGGGCGCGGACGAAGTCGCCGAAGCCTCGCGACAGGTCTCCCGCCTCGAACGCCTTGGCGGCCACGTCGAAGCGCACGAGCGCCTTCTGCGTGTCCAGCTCGTCGTACGCCGCCTGGCCGTCCTTCATGGCCTGGGCGCCCTCGGCGGCCTTCGCCTCGCGCTCGGCCCTGCCCTGCGCGTCCAGCGCCTCCGACAGGCGCACCAGCTCCAGCCGACCCGAGCGCGCCACGGACTGCTCGGCCCAGTACGCCAGCCGCGCCGCCTCCGTGCGCGCCGTGGCATCGAGCGGGATGGCCACCACCGTCACCGAGGACGGAGAGGCGGAGGGGACTGCTCGGGGCGTCAGCTTGAGGGGGAGGCTCGACTGCGCGGCGGCGGGGCCCACGGCCAGCATGCCCACCAACCACCCGCTGAGGGCCGCGTGCATCGCGCGATTGCTCGAAGGTCGCATCACTCGTTCACCTTTGTCCGCCCGCCATCAAACGGAGGTCGCGGCGAAAAGCAAGGGGGAAGCAGTGTCTTCAGCGACCCTCGGCGCGCGCCGGAGGCCGTCCACCGGGAGCCGCGAGCCCGTTGAGGTACTCGAGCGCGACCTTCAGCGGCGGGTCCTTCAGCTGCGCGACGACGTCCCAGGGCACCAGGTTCTCCGGAGGCCCCTTGAGCGTGGACGACTGGGACGTGGCCTCCTCCGAGCCCTCCGCGCGGAAGTGACGCTGCAGGTCCTTCTCGCGCGGCGCCTCGCGTCCGGGCTTTCCACCCGTCTCGTCCGCGACGACGTAGTCGGGGGTGATGCCTCGCTCCTGGATGCTGCGGCCCTTGGGTGTGTAATAGCGGGCAATCGTCAGCTTCAGGCCGGAGCCGTCCTCCAGCTCGATGACCGTCTGCACGCTGCCCTTGCCGAACGTCGGCGTGCCGATGAGCGTGGCGCGGCCGTGGTCCTGGAGCGCGCCGGCGACGATTTCCGACGCGGACGCGCTGCCCGCGTTGACCAGCACGACGACGGGGTAGTTCTTCTCCGTGTCGCGGTCCTTGCTGCGCTCCTCGGTGGAGTTGCGCCCGTCGCGCCCCCGGGTGGAGACGATGGGCAGGTTGCCCGGCAGGAAGCGGTCGCTCACCGCCACCGCCTGGTCCAGCAGGCCCCCGGGGTTGTTGCGCAGGTCCAGCACCAGCCCGCGCAGCTCCTTGCCGCCGTTGAGGCCGCGCAGCCGGTCCAGCTCCTTGCGCAGGTACTGGTCCGTGCGCTCCTGGAAGTTCTTCACCTTGACGTGGCCGATGCCGCCGTGGAGCGCGCCCTCCACCGACACGATGCGGATGTGGTCCCGGATGATGGCGATCTCTCGCGGCGCGGTGAACCCCTGGCGCTGGATGGTGAGCAGGACGCGGCCACCGGCGGGCCCTCGCATCTTCTGCATCGCGCGGCCCACGTCCATGCCCCGCGTGCTCTCACCGTCGATGCCCACCAGCTCGTCGCCCGCCTTGAGCCCCGCGCGCGCCGCCGGCGTGTCGTCGATGGGCGCCACGACGATGATGCGGTCGTTCTTGCGCGCGATTTCGATGCCCAGCCCGCCCCACTCACCCGAGGTGTCGATCTTCATCTCCCGGAACACGTCGGGCGGCATGAAGACGGTGTGCGGGTCCAACGTGTCGAGCATCCCCTGGATGGCGCCGTAGACCAGCCGCTCGCGGTCGGGCGGCTCCACGTAGTTGTTCTCCACGTAGGAGAGCACGCGCGCGAAGGTCTCCAGCTGGCGATAGGTGGCGTCGTCCTTCTCCGCCCGCTCCGCCTTCCCCGGAGGTCTGCTCCCGCCCGCGTCCTTCTTCTCCTGTGCGGCCGAGGGCCCGGACACGAGGAGGAGCGCGGCCAGCGCCGCGCGCCATGGCTGGGAGAGACGCATCACGACGGTACGTCCTTTCGCGGAAGACAGCTCGAAGGGCGTCCCAGTCTATACCCGGCCCTCAGAGGCCCGACGCATCCGCGAAGCGCACCAGGTGCGACACCAGCTCGTCCGGACGCTCCATCTGCGGCACGTGGCCGAAGCCCTGCACCACCCGCACCTGCGCGTGGGCCGGCAGGTGGGAGCGGAACCAGTCCAGCGAGCGCGAGGGCAACAGCCGCTCGCTGCCGCCCCACAGGAACAGCACGGGCATGGACAGCTTGCCCACCGCCTCCGGCGAGAGGCTCAGCCGCGACTCGAGCGCCTCGGCCGTGAGCGCCTTCACCGTGGGCGTGTCGTAGAAGCGCCGCAGCTCGCTGGCCAGGAGCAGCGCGGGAAGCGGGGCCTGATGGAACAGGCGCCGGGTGAAGGCGCGCGCCTCCGCGGGCGTGCCCACCTTGAACGCGTTGAGCAGCGCGGTGCTCTCCTCCAGCGGCAGCTCCGCGCCCGCCGGGGCCACCAGCGCCAGCGCGCGCACCCACTGGGGAGACTCGGCCGCCAGGTTCACCGACATGGCGCCCCCCAGCGAGTTGCCCACCACGTACGAGGGCTCCTTCACCTCCTGCTCGACGAAGGCGCGCAGCACCTCGAACTGGTTGCGCACGCACACCTGGCCGCCGCAGTACTGCACGGAGAAGCCATGGCCCGGCAGGTCCGGCGCCACCACGCGCGAGAAGCGCTTCGACAGGCCGAAGAACGTGCGCCCGAAGCCGTTCGCCGAGCCGCCCAGCCCGTGCACCAGCACCACCGGCGGCCCCTTCCCCTGCCCCTTCAGCGAGTAGAAGTGCACCGACTGTCCGCCGACGTCGACTGTCGAGGACTGGACACCCCGGGCCACCAGCACCCGTCGCACCGCCTTCTGCATTCCGCCCATGAGGTCCATGCGCCTGCTCGCTCCTCTCGTGCCGAAATCCCTTCACCCAGGATAACAAGCCCGCCTCAAGCGTGCCGCAATGCGTCAGGGCATGGGGGCCAGCCAGGGTGCGGGGTCGACGGCCTGCCCGGCCTTGCGGACCTCGAAGTAGAGGTACGAGCCCTTGAGCGAGCCGGTGTCCCCCACCTCGCCCACCGGCTCACCGGCGACGACGGGGGCGCCCACCTCCGGGGTGACGGAGGACAGGTGGGCCATGAGGGTGTGGTAGCCGTCCCCGTGGTCGAGGATGAGCAGGTTGCCGTAGCCGCGCAGCGAGCCGGCATAGACGACGGTGCCATCGGCCACGGCGATGACGGGCGTGCCGGAGGCGGCGCGGATGTCGAGCCCCTTCTGCACGGTGACGGTGTTGAAGCGCGGGTTGACGACCTTGCCGAAGCCCACCTCGACGATGCCTCGCGTGGGCGAGGGCAGCTTGCCCTTGAGCGCGCCGAAGCCGTGCGTGGCGGGCGCCTCCTTCAGCTCGCGCACCACCTGGGAGAGCTCCGCGTCCGCCTGCTCCAGCTCCTTCACCGCGCGGCGCGCCAGCTCCGCCTCACCCGCGAGCGAGCCCACCACCTCCTCCAGCGCCTCGTGCTGCGCGCGCGCCAGCCGCTCCTGCTCCTGGAGGAACGTCACGCGCGCGGCGAGCGAGGTCTGCAGCCGCTTGAGCTCCAGCGTGGACTGGCGCTGCAGGTGGGCCACGCGCTGCACGCCGCGCAGCAGGTCCAGGTCTCCGGCCATGCTCGCCTCCAGCGCGCGGGCGCGCCACACCAGCGCGGAGAAGTCCTCCGCGGACAGCAGCACCTCCAGCGGGCGGCGGCGCATGACGCGGTAGAGGGTGCGCAGCCGCGGGGACAGCCGGCGCAGTTGGACGCGCAGCGCCTCGCGCAGCAGCACCTCTTCACGCTCGGCCAGGATGACGCGCTTGCGGAACACGGCCAGGTCCGCCTCCAGCGCGCGCACACGGCGCCGCGAGAAGGCGACCATCTCCTCCATCAGCTCCAGGCCCTCGAGCACGGTGAGCTTCTTGGCCTCCACCAGCGCCAGCGTCGCGCGCTGCGCGGCCAGCTTCTCGCGCAGCGCGGACTGCTCCGCCTCCTCCAGCTTCTGCGCGCGCGCGGGGAGGCCGAGGAGCGCCAGGCCGAGCGCGAGGACGAGGACGCGGCTCATACGCGCAGGAAGCGCCCCACCGCGACGAAACTGCCGCCCAGGCCCAGGCCACAGCCCGCGCCCACCAGCTCCAGCACCAGGCGCGGCTCCACCCACGGCGCCGCCACGCCCGGCCCCAGGAGGAAGGCGAACAGCGAGCCCAGCGTGGGCCCCACCAGCTCGCCGAAGGCCCACAGCCCGAGCAGCGCCACGCCCGCGCCGAGCAGCCCCTGCAGCAGCCCCTCCAGCAGGAAGGGCGCCTTGACGAAGCGGTCCGTGGCGCCCACCAGCTTCTGGATTTCAATCTCCTCGCGCCGCGAATAGATGGCGAGCTGGAGCGTGGCCGCGACGATGACGACGGTGGCGCCCAGCACCACCACGAAGGCCACCATCGCCCCGAAGCTCAGCGCGCGCGCAATCGCCGTGAGCCGCTCCACGGCCTGCTCGCCGTAGTCCACGCCGGACACGCCAGGCAGCTCACGCAGCTGTTTCGCCAGGGCCTGGAGCGCCTCGGGCGTGCGCTGCGCGGGCGGCACGCGCAGCTCCAGCGCCGCGGGCAGCGGGTTCTCCGGCAGCTCCGACAGGGCCTCGCCCAAATCACCCAGCTCGGTGCGCAGCCGCGCCAGCGCCGCGTCCGGCGGCACCAGCGTCACCTGCCCCTGGCTGAGCGCCTCCACGCGGGCGCGCACGCCGTGCGCCTCGTCCTGGCCCAGCTCCGGCGCCAGGTACACCGTCACCTCCACCTCGCCCCCCAGGGACGCCAGGAGGTTGTCGAGCACCCGGGCGCCGCCGCGCGCCAGCCCCGCGGAGAACAGGGCAATCGCGATGGTCGTCACGGCGATGAAGTGCACGAAGGGCGAGTGCTTGAGCCCCACCGCCGCCGAGCGCCAGAAGTACCGCGTCTTCGCCAGCGCGCTCATACCACCATCCGCCGCGCCGCCTTGACGCCGTCCTCGTCGGAGACAATCTGCCCGCGCTCCAGGCGCACCGTGCGCTTCTGGTAGCGCGCCAGCAGCGTGGCGTCGTGCGTGGCCACCACCACCGTGGTGCCCCGGATGTTCACCTGCGTGAGCAGGTCCATGATTTCGACGGTGAGCGCCGGGTCCAGGTTGCCGGTGGGCTCGTCCGCCAGGAGGATGGTCGGGTCGTTCACGAGCGCGCGCGCGATGACCACGCGCTGCTGCTCTCCACCCGACAGGCGCAGGGGGAACGAGTCCGCCTTGTGCTCCAGCCCCACCAGCTTGAGCATCCGCCGCACCTTGTCGCGCGCCTGCGCGCGCGGCACGCCCAGCACGTCCAGCGTGAAGGACACGTTGTCCTCCACGGTGCGGTGCGGCAGCAGCTTGAAGTCCTGGAACACCACGCCGATGTTGCGGCGCAGGTAGGGGACGGCGGACTCGCGGATGCGGGCGATGTTGCGGCCGCCCACCAGAATCTGCCCCTTGGTGGCCTTCTCCGCGCAGAAGATGAGCTTGAGCAGCGTCGTCTTGCCCGCGCCCGAGGGGCCCGTGAGGAAGACGAACTCGCCCTTCTCCACGCTGAGGTTGATGTCCGAGAGCACCGGCGGATCGCCGGGATACGCCTTGTAGACGTGGAAGAATTGAATCATGGCGCGGCGCGGGAGGACGCCAACCTACCACGGCCGGGCGCGGGCGACCCACGCACGCCCGGCGGGAGGACGGGCTTTCCCCTCCCACCCCCGGCACCACCTGTGCGACGGTCCCACGCCATATGAGTGAGCAGGCCGCGCGCGGCGCGACGACGGGACAGTGGGTGGGACGTGTCGCGGGCCCCCTGGCCGCTGGCCTCATCTACGGGGTTCCCTCCGGTCTGCACACCCTGCCCGGCCTGGACCACCGCCCCGCCGCCGCCGCCGCCGTGGCCGCGTGGATGGCCCTCTGGTGGTTCACCGAGGCCGTCCCCATGGCCTGGACGGCCGTGCTCCCGGTCGTGCTCTTCCCGGTGCTCGGCGTGTTCGACACGGACAGCATCACGGTGGCCGCGGGCCGCTCCGTGCTGCCCTTCCTGGACCCGTACATCTTCCTCTTCATGGGCGGCATGGCGCTGGGCGCCGGCATGGAGCAGTGGGGCCTGCACCGCAGAATCGCCCTGCTCATCATGCGCGCGGTGGGCACCGGCCCCCAGCGGCTCTTGTTCGGCATGCTCGCGGCCACCGCCGTCGTGTCGCTCTGGATTTCCAACACCGCCACCGCGGTGATGATGGTGCCCATCGGCATGGCGCTGCTCGCCCAGCTGCGCGCGTCGGAGGGCCGCCCGCTGGAGCACTTCGGCGCGGCGCTGATGCTCGCGGTGGCCTACGGCTCCAACCTCGGCGGCATCGGCACCAAGATTGGCAGCCCCACCAACTCCGTCTTCGCTGGCGTGGTGTCGCGGCGGCTGGGCACGGACGTGGGCTTCGTCGAGTACATGGTCGCCGCCCTCCCCTTCGTCCTCATCTTCCTGCCCGTGGCGTGGGCGGTGTTGTGGAGATGGGCCCGGCAGGACCGGATGGGCCCGGGCCAGGGCGGAGACGTCATCGCCCGGGAGCTCGAGCAGCTGGGCCCCGTGTCCCGCGGGGAGCGCACCGTGGGCGCCGTCTTCCTCGTAGCCGCGGTGCTGTGGATTTTCGGTGACCCGCTGCGCGCGCTGCTCGCGCCGGGGGTGGCCCGCGCCTTCGACGGCTTCAAGCTGGGCGGCAAGCACTACGAGGCCGCGGTGGCCATCGTGGGCGCCGTGACGCTGGTGGTGCTGGGCCGGCTGTCGGTGGCCGCGCTGCGCCGGGTGCCCTGGGACACGCTGCTCCTGCTCGGCGGCGGCTTCGCGCTGGCGGCGGGCATCGAGGCCAGCGGGCTTGCCTCGTGGATGACCTCGCGCCTGGCGGGGCTGGAGTCACTGCCGGGGCTGGTCCAATACGGCACGGTGGCCAGCGCCACCATCCTGCTGTCGGCCATCGCCTCCAACACCGCCACGACGAATGTCATGCTGAACGTGCTGCCCGCCTCTCGGCCCTTGTTGGCGGTGAGCACCTTCGCGGCCTCGTGCGACTTCGCCCTGCCCGCGGGCACGCCGCCCAACGCCATCGTCTTCGGCAGCGGCGTGGTGCGCCTGCCGGTGATGATGCGCACGGGCCTCCTGCTGGACGTCCTCGCCGCGCTGCTGCTCACGGTCTACGGCGCCACCTGGGTCCGGTGGGTGCTACCCTAGCGAGGCGGGAGGAGGTGTCGACTGGAGGACAGTCGACGCGCCCGGGGCAGCAAGGCCACCGGGGCGACGAACGGCGGGGGGGCTACTGCTCGCCCTCTCCCGCCAGGTAACTGAGGATGACCTCGTCGAGGCTCTTCTCGGAGATGAGGTCCTCGCCGAAGAGGGTCTCCACGCCGACCTCGTTGATCTTCGGCTTCTCCTTGAGGGCCCGAGCGGCGGCGACCTCCGGAGGCAACACGGGTGCGACAGGCGCGACGGGCACCACCACCGGCTTGGGGGCCATCGGCTGGCCGGTCTGCAGCTTCGCCTGGGCCTGGTCGGCCTCGGAGGCGAGCTGACCGGGCTGGTACGACCGGACGGCGGACTCGTAGTTGTCGTACACGCCGTTGATGAGGTTTCGCAGCATCTCCTTGTGCTGCTCCTCCATCAACTCGCGCACGACCTCCGCCAGGCTCTCCGCGTTGAGGATGTCCGAGTAGGACGTCTTCTTCGACGCGAGGATGTTCCCGCCCACGAACAGGTGGGTGATGATGTGGGGATTGTTGACGCCCGAGTCCTCGGTCTGGACGTGGTAGACCTTCCCCTTGTGCTTGATGTTGTGGTTGAAGCCGGTGACGGCCTTCTCGAAGGTTTTCGTCATTGCCGAGTGGGCGGACCGTACCAGCCGCTTCCCCACGTCGCAAGGTAAGCCTCGCCCCCGCATGTCCGTCCCGCGCGCCTGCCCGCCGGGCATGACGCAAAACCTGCGGCGGGAGCCCGCCTGCCTTGCGACCCGGCCTTCGAGTGCGCCCGCGACTCCGGTCCGTTGAAAAGCCAAAAGCGGCTGGGGTACGTACAGGCTTTGGGTGTGGTGCTCCACGACACCCCCGGCCCAGGGACGCCACGGATGAAGAAGACGAACGAGATCAAGAACAAGGTCCGCCTGCAGGACGCCCAGGTCCTGGCCGAGGGCTACTCCCCCGCCATCCGCGCCATGGAGATTGGCGCCATCGTCAGCTTCGTGGCGCTGGAGCTCCTCCTCGTCTACCGGCTCTACAACAACCCGCACGGCGGGCCGTGGCTCCTGCTGGGCGCGGTGCTGCTGGGCTACCTGGCCGCGGACTTCGTCTCCGGCTTCGTGCACTGGATGGGGGACACGTGGGGCTCCACGGAGATGCCCATCCTCGGCAAGGCGCTCATCCGCCCCTTCCGCGAGCACCACGTCGACGAGAAGGCCATCACCCGCCACGACTTCGTGGAGACCAACGGCAACAACTGCCTCATCTCGCTGCCGGTGGCCGTGGCCGCGGTGAGCATGCCGCTGTCCAGCTCCGGCTGGGTGTTCGTGTCCAGCTTCCTGGGCGCGATGATCTTCTGGGTGATGGCGACCAACCAGTTCCACAAGTGGTCGCACATGGACGCGCCCCCGGCCCTCATCGGCTTCCTGCAGCGCATCCACCTCATCCTGCCGCCGGCCCACCACCAGATCCACCACACGGCGCCCTTCAACAAGTACTACTGCATCACCGTGGGCTGGCTGAACTGGCCGCTCAACCTGGTGTCCTTCTTCCCGCTGATGGAGCGGCTCATCACCCGCGTCACCGGGCTGGTGCCGCGCGAGGACGACATCGGTGACGAGGCCGCCCGCGCGCTCGTGGAGGCCGAGGGCGCCGCCGAGCCCCCCGTCGTCCAGGCCGCCAAGGAGCTGCTCACCAAGGCCACCACGACGGAGGAGGCCGCGCCCGCCACCGTCACCACCCGCCCCTCCGCCTGAGCACGCCGGGCCCGGAGCCGGGCCCACGCCGTCAGAACTTCAGGTCCACCTGCTCGGCGTGGGTGATGGGGCGGCCCAGAAAGCGCGCCCCCACCTCCATGAAGCGCTCGGGCACGTCGGTGACGAAGTAGTCGTGAGAAGGCGGCTTCTGCCCCGACGCGGGTGCCAAGAGCCCCTTCTGTTCCAGCAGCGCCGCGACGGCCTGTGCGGTGGCCTCCGCCGAGTCCACCAGCGCGACGTCCGGGCCCACCACCTCCGCGATGACGCCCTTGAGCAGCGGATAGTGCGTGCAGCCCAGCACCAGCGTGTCCACGCCGTCCCGGGCGAAGTCCCCCAGGTACTCGCGCGCCGTCAGCAGCGGCACGTCCCCGGTGGTCCACCCCTCCTCCGCCAGCGGCACGAAGAGCGGACAGGCGCGGGCCTTCACCCGCACCCGCGGCCCACCGGCCTCCAGGGCCCGCTGATAGGCGCCGGAGCGGATGGTGCCCGGCGTGCCGATGACGCCCACCCCGCCGCCCCGCGTGCGCGAAAGGGCCGTGGAGGCGCCCGGCTGGATGACGCCCACCACCGGCACCGGCAGCGAGGCCTCCAGCGAGGGCAGCGCGGCGGCGGAGGCCGTGTTGCAGGCCACCACCAGCAGCTTGATGCCGCGCTCCAGCAGGAACTCCGCGTTCTTCAGCGAGTAGCGCGTCACCACCTCGCCGGACTTGGTGCCGTAGGGCACGCGCGCGGTGTCGCCCAGGTACACCGTGCTCTCGTGGGGGAGGTGGGCCATCAGGGCCTTGAGGACCGTGAGCCCGCCGATGCCGGAGTCGAATACGCCGATGGGATTGTGGCTGCCTTGCCGCATGTCCCGTGTCCCTATCACGTTTGATGCCAGCGACAGGGCCCACCCCCGCAAGCACGAAGGGCCGAGGCACCTGGCCCCGGCCCTCCTGTTCACGCCACGAACGGGTGGGTTCGACTAGTTGGGGAACAGCGACACCAGCAGGGCATTGTTCGGGCCCGGGAACGAGTGGCCCACCACGTCCACGGTGACGCTGTTGGCGACCGAGCGGTACTCGACGCCGTTGTTGGCCCGGGCGAACATCTCCACCTGGTAGCGGCCCGGGCGCAGGAACTCGAAGACCACCGGCGCGTCGTTGCAGCCGTGCACGTCACCGACGATGCCGTACACCAGCTCCCCGGTGAAGACGTCGCGGAAGTTGATGGCCACGTCGTTGATGCCCGCCTGCGAGCAGCTCAGCGCGGCGCCACCGGCGCGCAGCTCCCACTTGATGGACGCGCCGCCAATCACCCACAGCGAGGCCAGCACGTTCGCCGAGCCACCCGACGGCACCGAGAACGAACCGGTGTAGTAGTACCAGGGGTTGTTCTGGGCATCGACCGCCACCAGCTGCAGGTCGTGGTTGCCCGCGCCCAGGTTGGTGTTGGTGATGGTGGCCCCCGCGCTGCCCGCCGAGCAGGAGAAGCGCTCCCACGGCCCGCCGTCGATGCGGAGCTCCACGTGCGTCACCCCCGCCTGGCTGCAGTTGAAGCGGCTCGGCCCATCCTGGAACTCCCAGCCCAGCGTCACGCCGGTGGCGGTGGAGCGCATCGAGCCGATGTACGAGGTCGGCGCGCCATAGTGCGTGGTCAGCCGGCCGTTGTGCTCGTAGACGGCGCGCAGCCGGGAGTCGAGCGCGACCATGATGACGTTGTGCTCCCCCGGGTCCACGTACAGCGACTTGATGGCGTTGCCTCTGCTGCCGGCCTCGCAGTCGAAGCGGCCCCACTCGCTGTTGTCGATGCGCACGTCCACGTAGCGCACGCCGGCCGAGTTGCAGCTCGCGTTCCCCGGGAACTGCCACTCGAGGTACGCGTAGGACGGCGGGACACCCGGCGGCAGCAAATCGATTTCCACCGTCTGGTCGCCGTTGATGCGGAAGGTGCCACTGCCCTCGTACAGCACCTCGTTGACGTAGCTGACCGCCTCCAACTGGAAGCTGTAGGTGCCCGGCTGGAAGCGGTGCAGGACAATGCCGTCGAAGCCATTGGCGCGGCACGGGTAGCGGCCATCGTTCTCCAGGCGCTCGCCCGGGATGTAGATGTTCACGCCCCGGACATCCGGGTCCTCGTCGCAGCGCAGCCCCGCGAGGGTCCAACGGAACGTCACGTCACCTTCGTAGGCGGGCTCGTCGTGGATGATACAGCCGGAGGAGACCGCCGCCAGGCAGAGGAATGCAACCAGCAGTCGGGAGTTCATGGGGGGCAACCTGTCTTGGGGTGATGAGGTGTTCGGCCCGTTTCAGTCACCTCGGACGACCCCTCCCGGGAATTATTCACCGGCACGGCCAATCCACTTCAAGCAGCCGGGCTTGCCCCGTTTGTTTGACCCAGTTGTAGCGGAGTGTTACGCGCTCCAACCCATGACGCCCCACCTGCCCCTGGCGCTCGGCGCCATGAACTACGTGGAGATCATCCGCGACGCGTCCTTCATCGAGCTGGCCGTGCTGCTGCTCCTGATGGGCGTCTCCGTGGCCTCCTGGGCCCTCATCGCGATGAAGGCCACCCAGCTCGCCAAGGCTCGCGCACAGTCTCTCACCTTCCTCGACACCTTCTGGAAGGCCTCCCGGCTGGAGGCCATCTACCAGACAGCCCAGAAGCTGGACGCCTCGCCGCTCTCCAAGGTCTTCTGTGCGGGGTACGAGGAGCTGACCAAGCTGGCGCAGGCCAAGGAAGGCGGCGCCGAGGGCGCCATGGCGGAGCGGCTGGGCGGAATCGAGAACGTGGAGCGCGCGCTGATGCGGGCCTCCACGTCGCAAATCACCGAGCTGGAGGCCCGCGTGTCGTTCCTGGGCACGGTGGGCGCCGCGTCGCCCTTCGTCGGCCTGTTCGGCACGGTCATTGGCATCCTGAGCGCGTTCAACCAGATTGCCGAGCAGGGCAACGCGACCCTGGCCACGGTGGCGGCGCCGGTGGGCAACGCGCTGTTCGCCACGGCGGCGGGCCTGTTCGCGGCGATTCCGGCCGTGGTCGCGTACAACTCGTTCGTCAGCCGCATCAAGGTGTTCGACACGGAGATGTCCAACTTCTCCGCGGACTTCCTCAACATCATCAAGCGTCACTTCTTCCGGTAGGCGGACCTCGACCATGGGCATGGGCGGAGGCAATCGCGGCGGTGGCCGCACCACGATGAGCGAGATCAACGTCACGCCCATGGTGGACGTGATGCTGGTGCTGCTCATCATCTTCATGGTGACCGCGCCCCTCATCCAGCAGGGCGTGAAGGTGAACCTGCCGGAGACCAAGGCGGCCCCGGTGGAGGCGACCGAGAAGAAGGTCGTGCTCTCCATCGACGCGGGCAAGAAGGTCTACATCGGCGACGCGGAGGTGGCGCTCGAGGAGCTGGAGGCGAAGCTTGCCGCCAACGCCAAGGTGCAGGCCGACAAGGAGGTCTTCCTCCACGCCGACCGGGACGTGCCCTACGGCACCGTCGTGGAGGTGATGGCGGCCGCCCAGCGCGCGGGCATCAACAACGTGGGGATGATCACGGACCCTTCCACGGGGTCCAAGACGTCCAACACGCAGTCGACCTCGAAGAAGCCCAAGGAGGCGAAGCGCTAGCCCATGCATTCCGCGGTGAGCCACAGCCTGCTCCTCAGCAAGAGCTCACGGGTGTCGCCGTTCATCATCGCGTCGGTGGTGGGGCACGTGGCCCTGCTGCTGGCGGGGATGCTGTACGCCCACCTCAACGCCGGGCCCAAGGTGGACCTCACCGCGCAGCCCATCCGCGCCACGCTGGTGCGCCAGGGCAAGCCGCGCGACTCGAAGCTCTTGCCGCGCAAGGAAGCGCTGCCGCCGCCGCCCAAGCAGGTGGACGCGCCCAAGCCCGCGCCCGAAGCGCCGCCCGCGCCCTCCTCCGCCGCCGTCGCGGTGCCCATCCCCGGCGTCAAGCCTGAGCCCTCGTCCGCGCCGAAGCCCACGCCCGTGAAGGGTGAGAAGGACGGCGAGGACCGGCGCAAGCGGCTGTTCGGCGCGTTCGACAAGACGGCCAAGGCATCCGAGGAGGAGCCCGAGGGCGCCGAGGACGGCGACCCGGACGGCGACTCCGCCACCGCCGAGGGTGAGCGCTACTTCGGCCTCTTGCAGGCGCAGGTGCGCCGCAACTACAGCGTCGCGGACACGATTCCTGAGTCCGAGCGACTGCACCTCAAGGCCCTCGTGGCGCTCAGGCTGGGGCGCGCGGGCGAGGTGCTGGACGTGAGCCTCACCAAGCCCAGCGGCAATGATTTGTTCGACTCGGCGGTCGTCGCCGCCGTGCGCAAGGCCTCACCCTTCTCGCCTCCTCCCGACCACCTCCGAGACGCGCTGCAGAAGAACGGCGTCAACCTGATGTTCAACGCCCTATGAAAGCCCTGCTCCTCTCCCTCCTCCTCGTCCCGCTGGCGGCCTTCGCCCAGACGCCGACCATCGAAATCTCCGGCGCCAACTTCCGCCCGCTGCCGGTGGCGGTGGCCGCGCCCCTCACCCAGAACGAGGGCGCCAAGGGCGCGGCGAACGCCTTCGACACCGCCTTCACCTTCGACCTCACCGCGTCCGGCATCCTCCAGGTGCTGGACCGCAAGAGCTTCACGGCCGACCCCAAGGAGGGCATGGCCGCGGGCACCATCACCTTCAGCCGCTGGGCGGACGTGGGCGCCGAGGCGCTGGTGAAGGTCTCGCTGGCGGACGACGCCGGCACGCTGCGCGGCGAGCTGCGCCTGTACAACGTGGGCACCGGTCGCGAGGACCTCAAGGTGACCAAGGACGCGCCGGTGAAGAACCCGTCGCTGCTGGCCCACCGGCTGGCGGACGCGCTCTACCGGCACTTCACCCGCGAGCCCAGCCCCTTCCTGTCGCGCATCACCTACGTGAAGAAGGCGGGCAACAACCGCGACATCGCCGTGGCGGACTGGGACGGCGGCAACGCCGTGACGCTCACCAAGGGCGGCATCAACATCCTGCCCTCGCTGAGCCAGGACGGCGCTCAGGTGGCGTACACGTCGTACCGCAAGAACCGGCCGGACCTCTGGGTGCAGCGCCCGGGTGGCGATGCGCGCATGGTGGTCTCCGACGGGCAGATGATCACCGGCGGCGCGTTCTCCCCGGACGGCAAGCGCCTGGCGTACTCGCAGGCCGAGGGTGAGAGCGCTCAAATCTACGTGGCCAACGCGGACGGCTCGGGCGCCAAGGCCGTCACCGACACGCCCTACGGCCTGAACACCAGCCCCACCTGGTCGCCCGACGGCAAGAGAATCGCCTTCGTGTCCAACCGCGGCGGCAGCCCGCAGATCTACGTCATGGGCGCGGACGGCTCGGGCGTGCGGCGGCTCACCTTCCAGGGCAACTACAACCAGACGCCGGACTGGTCTCCTCGCGGCGACCTCATCGTCTTCACCGCGCGCGACGAGCGCAACGCGTTCGACCTGTTCACCATCCACGTCGAGACGGGCAAGGTGACGCGCCTGACGCAGGACCAGGGCAACAACGAGGAGCCCGCGTTCTCCCCCAACGGCAGGCTGGTGCTGTTCTCCTCCACGCGCGCGGGCGGCACGCAGCTGTTCGTGATGACGGCGGACGGCAACAACCAGCTGCCCCTGCGCGCGGAGAAGGGCACGCTGTTGACGCCCGACTGGGCGCCGCTCGCGGACAGCCAGCCGTAGGACTCGCGGAGCGTTGACAGGGGGCGCGTGCTCGGGTGCAGTCCCCGCGCATGAGCGCCTCCCTCCGTTCCCACTGGGGATTGGATCCCCAGGTCCGCTTCCTCAATCACGGCTCCTACGGTGCGTGCCCCACCGCCGTGCTCCAGAAGCAGTCGGAGCTGCGCGCGCGGATGGAGGCGGAGCCCGTCCGCTTCCTGCACCGTGAAATCGAGCCCCTGCTGGACGAGGCCCGCGGCGTGCTCGCGGACTTCCTCGACGCGGACACCGAGGACGTGTCCTTCGTCACCAACGCCACCAGCGGTGTCACCACGGTGCTGCGCTCGCTGCGCTTCCAGCCCGGCGACGAGCTGCTCACCACGGACCACGAATACAACGCGAGCCGCAACGCGCTGGACTTCGTCGCCGAGCACGGCGGCGCCAAGGTGGTGGTCGCGAAGCTGCCGTGGCCGGTGACGTCCGCTCGGTCCATCGTGGACACGGTGCTCGCGCACGTGACGCCGCGCACGCGGCTGTTCCTCGTGGACCATGTCTCCAGCCAGACGGCGCTGGTGATGCCGCTGGCGAAGCTCGTCTCGGAGCTGCGCGCGCGCGGCGTGGAGACGCTGGTCGACGGCGCGCATGGGCCGGGACAGGTGCCGCTGTCGCTGCGCTCGCTCGGCGCTGGCTACTACACGGGCAACTGCCACAAGTGGCTGTGCGCGCCCAAGGGCGCCGCGTTCCTCCACGTGCGCAGGGATTTGCAGCAGGGCCTGACGCCGCTGGCGGTGAGCCATGGGCGCAACTCGCCCCGCACGGACCGCTCCCGCTACCGGCTGTTGTTCGACTGGACGGGGACGCATGACCCGTCCGCCGTGCTCTGCGTCCCGGAGGCACTGCGCGTGGTGGGTGGCCTGCTACCCGGCGGCTGGCCCGAGGTGATGGCGGCCAACCGGAGCAAGGCCCTGGCCGCGCGGGCCCTCCTGTGCGAGCGGCTGAAAGTTTCCCCCGCCTGCCCCGAGGAGATGGTGGGCAGCATGGCGGTGGTGACGCTGCCACCGGGCTACCCGTTGGAGCCCGAAGCTCCGCTCTACCTGGACCCGCTCCACCTGCGTCTGTTCGACGAGCACCGCATCGAGGTGCCCATCGTCGCGTGGCCCCGGCCCCCCGAGCGTCACGTGCGACTGTCCGCGCAGCTCTACAACACCCCGGACGAGTACGCCGCGCTGGCAGACGCTTTGGAAGCGCTGCTGCGTTGAGTAGGCTGGCTACACATATGCCGCGATTCGCCACCATCGACATCGGTACCAACTCCGTGCTGTTGCTGGTCGCGGAGCGCACCGGGGACGGCCGCTTCGAAGCCGTCCTCGAGCGCGCAGAAATCACCCGCCTGGGACGCGGCGTGGACGCCACCCGCCGCCTGTCTGCCGAGGGCATGGAGGCCACGCTGTCGGTGCTCGAGGCCTTCGCGCGCGAGGCGCGTGAGCAGGGCGCGCAGGACATCGCGGTGTCGGCCACCAGCGCCGCGCGCGACGCGGTGAACGGCGCGGAGTTCCTCGAGGCCGCGAAGACGCGCGCGGGCGTCACGGTGGAGATCATCTCCGGGCAGCTCGAAGCGGAGCTGTCGTTCGCCGCGGTGAGCTCGGACTTCTCGGGCGAGGCGGCCGGGCCCTTGCTGGTGTTGGACATCGGCGGCGGCTCCACCGAGTTCATCTACGGCAACCCCGCGGGCCACGTGGACTTCCGGCACAGCTTCGACGTGGGCGCGGTGCGGCTCACCGAGCGCTTCGTGCGCTCGGACCCGATGTCCGCCGAGGACCGCGCGCGCATCCAGGCGCACCTGCGCGAGACCTTCAAGGCGCTGCCGCCTCCGCCTCCCTCCTCGGTGCTGGTGGGCGTGGCGGGCACGGTGACCACGGTGTACGCGGTGAAGCACGCCATCGCCCCGTACGACGCGGCGCGGGTGCACGGGGGCACGCTGTCGGTGGGCGAATTGAGCGCGCTGGTGGACCAGCTGTGCCGGCAGCCGCTCGAGGAGCGGCGCACGCTGCCGGGCATGCAGCCCAAGCGCGCGGACGTCATCCCCGCGGGTGCGATCATCCTGCTGGAGGCGGTGAAGGCGCTGGGGCTCGATGGCTGCCGGGTGAGTGACCGGGGCTTGAGATGGGGACTGCTCGCGCACCGCTTCGGCGCGGGGGCCTCCCGTTCATGAGCGCGCCCTCCGTGAGCGTCTCTCCTCCCCCGTCTCCGTCCCCTTCGCCCACCACCGCGCCCGTGGCTCCGGCGGCGAACGCCGGCTACGCGCTGCTCATCCTCACGCTCATCAACCTGGTCAACTACCTCGACCGATACATCGTCGCGGTGGCGCTGCCGGGCATCCAGCAGGAGTTCGGCATCAACGACACCCAGTCGGGCCTGCTCGGCACCATGTTCATCGTGGTGTTCATGCTGGCCTCGCCGCTGGGCGGCTTCCTCGGAGACCGGTATCCCCGCAAGTTCCTGGTCGCGGGCGGTGTGCTGTTGTGGAGCCTGGCCACGGGGGCCAGCGGGCTCGCCACGTCCTTCATCGCGCTGCTCGTCGCTCGGGCGGTAATTGGCATCGGCGAGGCGGGCTATGGCGCGGTGGCGCCGAGCATCATCTCGGACCTGTACCCTCGCGACCGGCGCACGCGGATGCTGGCGCTCTTCTACATCGCCATCCCCGTGGGCGCGGCCGCGGGCTACGGCCTGGGCGGCTGGCTGACGCAGAAGTACTCGTGGCACGTGGCCTTCTTCGCCGGTGGCGTGCCGGGCCTGATTCTGGGCGCGATGGCGTTCTTCATGCCGGAGCCCCAGCGCGGCGCCATGGACGGGCCGGACGCGGAGGTGAAGCTGCCCTTCATGGTGGGTTTGAAGGGGCTGGGACGCAACGCGGCCTTCTGGGCGGTGACCGCGGGTTACACGCTGATGACGTTCTCCATCGGCGGCCTGGGCTTCTGGATGCCGACGTACCTGGTGCGCGAGCGCGCGATGTCGGCGGACAGCTCCGGGTTCCTGTTCGGCGCGATTACCGCGGTGGCGGGCCTGCTGGGCACCGTGGCCGGCGGGTGGCTGGGCGACAAGCTGGACCGCAAGCGCGAGGGCGGTGGCCTGTGGATGTCGGGCATCGGCCTCTTGCTCGCGGCGCCGTGCATGTACCTGGCCGTGCACCTGAAGGACGTGGGGCCCACGTTCGCGGCCATCGGCGCCGCGCAGTTCCTCATCTTCCTCAACAGCGGCCCCATCAACGCGGCCATCGTCAACTGCGTGCCGCCCGCGTTCCGCGCCTTCGCCATGGGGCTCAACGTGCTGTGCATCCACCTGCTCGGGGATGCGATTTCGCCCACGCTCATCGGCAACATCGCCGACGCGTCCAACCTGCGCACCGCCATCGCGGTGAACGCCCTGCCCGTGCTGCTGGGCGGACTGGCGCTGCTCGTCGGCGCGAGGTTGTTCCGGGACGCGGTGCCACGGGAGCGCGCTACCGCCTGACGGCGGCGTCCACCTTCGGCCGCTACTCGTCCTCCGACCGTTCCGCCTCGAGGCCATCCACGAGCAGCAGTGTTGCGAGGCGCGCGAGGTTGCTCAGCGAGCCACCACCTGACAGCGGCCCCCCTTCGGCTGGGCCTCGTCCGCCAACCGCTACACCTCAAGGGCCATCCGCCAGTAGCAACACCGTGAGGCGCGGGTAGCTAACGCGCTACCGCCTGATGGCGGCATCCACCTTTGGCCGCTACTCGTCCTCCGACCATTCCGCCTCGAGGCCATCCACGAGCGGCAGCACCACGAGGTTCGCGGCTTTCCAGGCGCTACCGCCTGACGGCGGCATCCACCTTCGGCCGGTACTCGTCCGCCAGTCGCTCCACTTCCGTGGCCAGCCGCTCGCCATCCGCGAGCAGCAGCGCCTTGAGGCGCGCGCGGTTGCCCAGCATGAAGAACACATCCACGTCCCGCCGCAGCACGTCCGAGCGCTCGGAGAAGTAGAGCGTGAAGAGCGCCAGCGGCGGCACCGCGACGAAGGTGAAGAGCGCGAGGAGCGCGCCGCCCAGCACGCCCGCCGTCACGGTGAGCGCCGCCCACCAGGCGAGCATCACGACGAAGCCCGTGAGGAACTTCACCGTGGCCTGCACGTCGAGCTCCGCCTTGCGGCTGGCGGCCCGAGGCACCTGGTACGGCAGCCAGAACAGCACGAGCCCCAGCACGAACAGCGGCAGCCCGAACACCAGCGCGAGCAGGTTCTTCACGATGAACGACGTGACGTTGCCCGGCCGGTAGATGAGCGCCAGGTCCGACGGCCCCGTCGCGTGCACCAGGTCCAACCGACGCTTGAAGGACGTGAGCTGCGCGCGCAGGTCCTCGAAGCGCTCCGGCTCCTGGGTGCGAAAGAGCTGCACACCACGAGCCCACAAGCGCAGTCGCTCCGCATCCAGCGCGCCGCCCTGCTTGAACGCGAACAACTGCTCGGCGAGCTGAATCAACGGCAGGTCCGCCCACTGCTCCAGGTTGAGCGTCACCGCGCGAAGCCCCTCGGCGATGCGCTCCGTCAGCGCGCGCACCGAGTCCTGCTCCGACGCAGCGTCCGCGGGCAGGAACGCGGTGGCGTCGATGGCGGGCCCCACGTCGATGAGGACCTCGCTGCGGAACACGTGCTTCTCCGCGTACGTGAGCCCCACGGGGACGATGCGCACGGGCGCGCCCTCTCGGACGGCACTCAGCGCGATGCGCGAGGCCCCCGTCTTCAGCTCCGCGAGCCCCGGCTCCGAGTGGCTCTTGCCCTCGGGGAAGATGGTGATGGCGCGTCCCTGCACGAGCGCACCCTTGGCCGCGTCGAGCGTGCCCTCGTTGCCGCCCATCTTCGTCGGGTCATCCTGCTTGCGGTACACCGGCAGCGCGTCGAGCCCCTTCAGCAGCCAGCCGATGACGGGCATGCGGAACAGCGGGGCCTTCGCGAGGAACGTCACCTTGCGGCGCGTGAGGATGAAGACGAGCCCGGGGTCGATGAGCCCATTGGGGTGATTGCCCACGAAGAGCACGGGCCCCTCGGGCTCGGCGCCGGAGGCATTCACCTTCACCCGATAGAACAGGCGCAGACACACCGCCACCACGGCACGGACACAGGCGTAGAACACGCCCGGGACTGTACCTCACGCCGCGAGGCCGGCGCTCACGGGTACTTGTCCACCACCAGGATGACGCCCGTGTTGTCCTGCACCACGGAGAACCCCTTCATCGGGCTCGGGTAGGCAATCAACCCCTCGCCATCGCGGTCCCACCTCGCGTCGAGCAGGATTCCGCAGAACGGCACGGACATGGCGCCGCTCTCCGGCAGGAAGACGCGGTCGTAGCGGCCGAACACGCGGTGCTTCGTCACATAGAGCCGCCCGCCAATGCGAGCGCCGGGTAGCACCTTCTCCCCTTCGTCCCGGGGCAGCGCGATGACGAAGCTGTAGTTGTAACGCGCCGGTCCCGGGTGGTCCTGGATGGCATCCACGATGACGGGGAGCTTGTCGCCGGGCTTGAGCCCCAGCCGCTCCATCTGCACCAGCGCGCCCTTCGGACACGTCCCCTCCGGCGGCATCCACTTGGGACGCTCCGGCGCGTCGGTGACCTCCTGCGTGTGGCGGCACCCCGCGCCCCAGAGGCCCGTCAACAGCAGCGCCATCCACCCCGTGGACCTGAGCCTCATCAGAACGTCCCGATGCTGAAGTGGAACTGCGTGCGCGCCTCGTTCACTTCCTCGTCCGGGTCCAGGTTGAAGCCCACGTCGAACGCGAGCGGACCCACCGGCGTCATGTACCGCAGGCCCATGCCCGCCGCGTAGCGCAGCCGCTCCAAGTCCAGCCGCGTCCTGTCCAGCCACAGGTTGCCCGCCTCGAAGAACAGGCCCAGGTCCAACGACGTCAGCGCCGGCAGCCGCAGCTCCGCCTTGCCCAAGGTGAACAGCTCACCGCCCTGGCTCGCCGGCACCTGCCCCGCGAGCACCGCCTTCAGCTCGCCCGAGCACCCCGTCGGACTGATGAGCGAGCGACAGTCGCGCAGCCGCTGATGCAGCGCCTCACGCACGTCCTCGGGCAGCACGCCGTCCTCGCGGAAGCCGCGCAGGCTCGACGAGCCGCCCAGGTAGAACAGCTTCGAGCCGATGGGCTGCGCGCCCGTCTCCATCGGGACGATGGTGCCCGCGCGCGCCGACAACGCGAGGCTCGCTCGACGCCCGAGAGGAATGTAGCCACTCAAGCTGCTCGCCAGCTTCAGGCCGTTGATGGGAAACGCGGGCACGGCGTTGCCCGCGACGTCCGTGGGGCTCACGCTGATGCCGCGCGTGAGCTCCGCGCTGCTGATGAGCACCAGACCGCGCCGGGGGTTCGTCGCGTCGTCACGGAAGTCGAGCGTGATTGCGGGCCGCAGCGAGTGCAGCACGAAGTCGCCGAACGGATAGCGCAGCCGCTCCTGGTCCGCGCGGTTGAGCAGCTCCAGCACGCCGGCGCGCGAGCGCAGCCGGTTGTTCTCCACTTCGTACGACAGCGAGACGTTGAACCAGGACGCCACCGCCCAGTCCAACGCCGCCGCCGCCGCGAGCCGCGAGGACACGTACGAGGGCCGGTGCACGCGCTCCGCAATCAAGTCCAGTCGCGCTCCCACCTCGAACGGCAGCAGGAAGTACAGCCGAGGCTGCGCCAGCGCGAGGTTGCCACGGCCACCCAGTCCGCTCAGTCCCTGGAGCTCCACGTCACAGCCCGCCGAGGCCGCACCGCCCGACTGCTCACACGCAATCCGCCGGTCCGCCGACAACGCCTCCGCGCTCCAGCCCGCGTAGTTCACCTTGCCGCGCGCCAGCAGGCTCAGGCCCAGTCCATCCAGGTTGCGGTACGCCGTGTCCAAGGTGATTCGAGGACCGTCGACCAGGAAGTAGCCGCCGGACACCTGGCCATCGAGGCGAGGGCGCTCGTGCACCGTCACCACCACGTCCTTGGACGCCTCGCGCCGCGTGGGGTCCGCGAGCGTCACGTCCACCTGACGGAACAAGCCCAGCCGCGCGAGCCTGCGCTGCCCCTCGGTGAGCGAGTCCATGGCCAGCGGCTGCCCCTCCTCCAGGTTCAGGTTGGCCATGATGAGGTCCGGGTCCGTGCGCGTCAGGCCCTGCACCAGCACCTTGCCCACCTTCACCTGCGGCCCCGTGTCCGCGGTGAACACCACCGTCGCGACGGTGTCGCCCTCCTCCAGCGAGGACTTCGTCGTGACGCGGGCGAAGAGGTAGCCCTGCGTGCCCAGCCCGCGCTCCAGCGCCACGCGCGCCGCCTCCACCGCCTCGAAGCTCAGCGGTAGGCCCTCGTGCACCCCCATGCCCGAGGCCGTCGCGCGCGCGGCCTTTGTGTCCGGGAACCCGTCGGGGACGACCTGCTTCACGCGCGTCTGGGACCCCTCCACCACGTCGAAGTCCGCCGCCGCCGTGCGCGTGCGCGCATCCACCGTCAGCCCCCGGAGCGTCACCACCACCGACAGGAAGCCCCGCTCACGGTACTGCTCCATCATCGACTCCGTGGCCTCCAGCCACGCGTCCTCGACGTACACCGTGGCCGGGTCCGGCACCGGCTCCGTGGCGCCAGGCCCGCGGCCGTGACGACCCTCGACGTCCAGCGGGTCGTCCTGGAGCCGCAGGTCCAGCTCCGGCTGGAGTTCGCCGGCGCGGATGCGCTCCGCCAGCGCCTCCCTCAACGTGCCCGAGCCCAGCGACGCGTTGCCATGGAAGCGGACCTCGCTGACGCGCAGGGGCTGGCCCTCGTCCACGTCGAAGGCCAGCACCGCCACCTCACCATCCGGCCGCAGCACCTCGCGCGGACGCACGCGCGCGTCGTGGAACCCCCGGTGCCGGTAGAACGACTCCACCCGCCGCGCCAGCCGTCCGGCCACCACCTCGTCGAGCGGCTCGGCCACGTCGTACGCCAGCACCTGCTCCAGCACCTCGGCCGTGAAGCGGTGGTTGCCATGGAAGCGCACGCGGTAGCGAGGCCCCGCCGACAGCGGCACCGACACCGACGCGGCGCTGCCCTCCACCAGCACCGCGGGCGCGCCCACCTGCGCGCGCCAGTGCCCCGCCTCTCGCAACACCGTGCGCAGCTGATCCAACCCCGCGTCCAGCCGCACGCGGTCGAACACCTCACCGGGGCGCATCGCGACCGCCGCCAGCAAGCGGGGCAGCGGCAGGCCCGGGCTGCCGGAGAAGTTCACCTGTCGCACCAGCGTCGGCTGCCCCTCGGTGACGTGCAGCGACACCTGGATGCCCGAAGGCAGCGGCTCCTGCGTGGCCGTCACGCGCACGGAGTCGTAGCCCTTGCGCTGATACGCCTGGAGCACACCGGACACGGCGCCCTCCAGCTCCTCCGGGTCCAGCGGGCCGCCCTCGAGCAGGCCGCTGGCGTCGAGCAGCTCCCCGTCCGTCAGCACCTGGTTCCCGTCGAAGCGAAGCCGCGCCAGCCGCGACACGGGCGTGAGCTGGAAGACCAGCCGCACCCCGCCGCGCACCTCCTCCGCGCGCGCCACCACGTCCGAGAACCGCCCCGTGGCCCACAGCCGCTCCACCGAGCGGCGCACCAACGAGGGCATCAGCGCCTGGCCCTTGCGCACCGCCACCAGGCCGCTGAGCCCCTCGGCGTCCTCGCCTCCGGGCAGGTGCAGCTCCACGGCGACCACGTTCTGACCGGCGGCGCGAGGCTCGGGCGCCTGGGCGCGCGCGGAGGCCGAGGCCAGGACGCACAGCCAGAGCCCCAGCGCCACCGCGGCGCGGGTTACTCGACCTCCCAGCTGAGCTTCAGCTCGAGCCCGAGGTTGCCAAACGAGGCTTCGCTGTTCTCGTTGTCCCACTGGGCCTGCGCGGAAAGTCTGTCGTCGAAGCGGTACTCGGCACGCGCCCGCGTTCCGCGCCCACTCACCGGTTGAGTCATCCCGATTTTAAGCTGCTCGCTGAGGAACTTCGACTCCAGTTGCGCGGTGGGCTCCGCTTGTCGGGTGGCGTCATTGTAGGTGGTGGCTATCTGGAGGGACAAATCCCTCAGCACCGGATTGCTGGGAAGAAACCGCTGGACCTGCCGGTCCAGACCCGACGCGTTGAAGAGGGCCTCGGCCGCCAGCCCGGCTCCGGCCGACGCCGCGGTGTCCCGGTCCGACGAGGTGAACCCCAGGGTGAGCAGGGAGACGATGTCCCCTTCCACCAGCGCGGGCTCCGACGAGAGGAGAATCTGCGGGTCCGTGGGCTTGCCGAAGGCGTGCAGCTTCACCACGAACTCGCGCACCTGCGTCTGGGCCTGGACCTCGAAGACGGGCTCCAGGCTGTTGGCGTCCTGGAACTCCAACTGCCCCTGGCTGATGGTGAACGGGTTGTTGCGGAAGAACGCCTGGCTGCCCTCGGCCAGCTCCACCCGCCCCAAGAGGCCCGGCCGCAGGTCCGTCCCCGTCAGCCGCACGTCCCCGAGCATCCGCGCCTTGGCCAGGTTGTTGTCCACGCGCACGTCCCCGAAGTGGACGTTCACATCCCAGATGACCCACGGCTTCAACGCCTCGCCCAGGGCCGCGGACGGCGAGGGCGCCTGCACCGGCGCGCGCTTCTGCATGGACTTCAGCAGCGCCTCCACGTCCAGCGCCTTCTGGTAGCGCATCTTGACGATGTCGATGCCGCCCGTGACGGTGAAGCCCTTGGGTGGCCCCACCACCTGGAGCAGCCCGGAGAACGTCGCCGGCAGGTCCTCGGTGAGCCGGTAGGGCACCTCGTCCAGTTGCACCGTGAGTCCCAGCCGCTGGGGGAGGAAGCGCGACAGCCGCACGTCACCGCGCGCGGACACCTTGCCCTCGTTGACCACGCCCCGCAGGTGCTCCAGCAACACGCGCTGGCCCGTCAGCTCCACGCGCCCGGACATGCTTCGGACGTTGATGGGCAGGTCGCGCATCGCCACGCGCAGGTCCAACAGCTCCGCGCTGCCCACCACCGAGGGTGCCTCCAGCGTCCCCGTGGCCTCCGCGTCCACGGTGAGCCGCCCCGTGGAGCGCTCCACCATCGACGGCAGCAGTGACTCCAACAGGCGCAGGTCCCCGCCTCCGCGCAGCGTCAGGCCGATGCCGCCGCGCGTGGTCATCCAGCCGCCCATGTTCAGGTCCACGTACGGCCCGAGGAAGCGGAACGGCTGCACCTCCAGCCGCCCCTTCTCGAAGGCGAGCGAGATGGGCGCCGTGTTCTCCGCGCGCACGTCGTCACGCGACAGCACCAGACGGTCCACCGTCGCGCGCACCTGCGCGGCCTGCGGCTCCATCAGCGGCCCCTTCGCCGAGAGCGAGCCGGACACCTGGCCGGACACGCCCGCCCACAGCGGCTCCGCCGGCAGCAGCGTGCGAATCTCCGGCAGCGCCAGCGTGAGCGTGGCGTCGTAGGGCCACGTGTCCTGCACCTTCATCTTCACGCGGCCGCTGGCGTCCTGGAAGGGCCGCCCCCAGACCTCGAAGTCCTTGCCCACCAGTCGCCCGGTGAGGTCCATGGCGCCCAGGTTGCGACCATCCAGCGCGATGTGCGGCGACTTCAGCGTGACGTCCACCACGGGGATGTCGGACGTGCCGGACACGACGCCGTCCATCACCATCGTCCCCGTGAGCCCCAGGCGCCCGGCCAGCTCCGGCCCCACCGTCTCCCCGAGCGACAGCCCGTCCCCGCCGAAGCGGTAGTCCAGCCCGCCCGCGAACAGCAGCGTGCCCTCCGCCCAGGTGCGGCCCAGCGGGCCCTTGAGCTCCGTGCGCTCGAGCACCATGGCCTTGCCGTCCACGAAGCGAAGCCGCGCCGAGCCGTCCCCCATGCGCCGCCCGTGGTACGTGGTGTCCTTCACGTCGAAGGCCACCAGCCCCTCCAGCTTCTCGATGGGGCTGTCCACCTCCACGCGCCCGGACGCCGTGCCGCCCAGCGTGCCCTGCATCACCGCCAGCGACGGCGTCAGGCCCGCCACCACGTCGACCAGGTCCTCGGTGCGCCCCTGCGGGACGTTCACCTCGAGCTTCAGGTTGAGCAGCCGGCCGAAGCCCACCGCCGCCTTGCCGTAGTACTGCGTGCGCCCCTTCTGTCCCGTGAACGAGGGGAAGGCCAGCACCCCATCCGAGTAGCCCAGCTTCCCCTGCAGCACGCCCAGGTTGAAGCCCCAGAAGACGAAGTCGCGGAACGACAGGCCCGACTCCACCTTCACCTCGGAGACCGGCCCCGTAATCGAGTACGTCGCGTTGCCGCGCCCCGCCCACTTCAGTCCGGCGATGTGGCCGAAGTCCGACAGGTCCACCTCGCCCTGACCGTGGATGTCCAACCCCAGGCCATTGCCGATGAGCAGCCCCACGTCGGCCTGCACGCGCGAGCGGCCCACCTCCGCCTGGACGTGGTTGAAGGACACGCGGTCCGTCTGCAGCCGCACCTGCGCCTGCGCCCGCCCCTTGTCGAACTCCAGGATGTGGATGCCCTCGCTGGTGGGGGCGTCATAGGCGCGCGTGGCCAGCCGGAAGCGGCCGGTGCGCAAGTCGAGCGGCCCGGACAGCGAGAAGCGCGGCAGCAGATTGCCGGAGAGCTGCGCCTCGAGCGACGCGGGGAAGTCCACCCACGAGCCCTTCACGCCCGCCTTGTCGAGGATGCGCGCCAGCGACGCATCCTCCGTCTTCAGGCTCACCTCCAGCGGGAGCAGCGGCGTCAGCAGCAGCTTGCCCGTGGCGCGCACCCGCCCCATGCCCACCGGCACCACCACCTCCTCCAGCCGCACCTCGTCGCCCGCGTAGGACAGCCGCGCGGAGATGTTGGCGGGTCCGAAGCGCTCGTAGCCCAGCCCATTGCCGGACAGCTCCAGCGACACCGCGGGAGACTCGGGCCTGCCGGCGATGGACACGCGGCTCCACAGGTGGCCCGTCGCCGGCTTCGGCAACAGCTTCGCCTGCGACAGCGTGCGCAGCGGCAGGAAGATCTGCGCGTCCAGCGCCAGGTGCGGCTGGCAGAGCGAGTCCACCCGTCCGGACACCGTGGTGCTGATGTCATCCAGTGACACCTCCGCGCGCTCCAGTTCCAGCAGTGCCTCGTCCGGGTCCACCGCACCGGCGATGGCCAGCCGCTGCAGCGCCAGCTCCTGGCCTCCGGGCCCCAGACGCACGAGTCCCCGGCGTGCCTCCACGTCCAGCTCGATGACGCCCCAGCGCTCCGCCCAGCGGACATCCAGGTCCGCCACCTCCACGCGGCGCCCCTCGGGCAGCGCCACGCGCACCTCGGCGCCGACGATGTCCAGCTTCGCCACCCGCACCCGCTCCAGCGGGTCCAGGAAGCAGCCCTCCGACTTCGTCTCGGGACGCTCGCGAGGCTGGGACACGTCCAGCGACAGCCGCGGACGCACCGCGCGCACCGAGGCGAACGTCAGCCTGCCGGAGAGGGGGCGCAAAAAGCCGAACTGCACCTCCGCCAGGTCCGCCGCCAACAGCGGCGTGTCCGCGCCCGGCAGGAAGAGCGAGAAGCCGTGCACCAGCACGCGCGAGCCGAGCGGGTCCAACTCACAGCGGCCGATGCCCACGTCCAGGCCGAGCACGTCCGGCAGGTGTCGCCGCGCCACCGTGCAGGCCACCTCCCACGTGGCGGGCATGCGCAACGCGAGGACACTCCCCGAGATGACGAGGAGCACGAGCAGCAGCGCTCGAAGCGCACCGTTGCGGCTCTGTGTGGCCAAAGCCCCTAGAGCTTACCCAGCCCTTCGAGGTAGCGGTCTATCTCCGCGAGGTCGAGCTTGTTGTTGGCCGCTCGGGGCAGGTTCGTGGCGGGCACGCTCGCCCGCTCGGCTGCTCCAGGAGCGGCCGAGTTGATGCCCTGCAGGCCCAGGTTCTTCCCGATGCGGTTCACCAGGTCCGCGGACACGGTGTCCGCCCGGGCCAGGAAGGCCTCGAAGAGCGCGTTGTCGCACAGCGTGTTGATGACACGCGGCGAGCCGGACGAGTGCTCGTGCACGGCCAGCAGCGCCTCGGGCGAGAACGGCATGCGCGGGCAGCCGGCGAGCCGCAGGCGGTGCTTGATGTACGCCTCGGTGGACTCCGCCGTGAAGGGCTCAAGCTTGTAGCGCATGGCCACGCGCTGCGCGAGCGGCGGGTCCAGCTTCAGGTTCTTCTCGATCTCCGGCAGGCCGAAGAACACGAAGGAGATGAGCTTGCGCTCCGGCACTTCCAGGTTGAGCAGCCCGCGGAACTCCTCCATCAGCTCCCGCGTCTCCAGCATCTGCGCCTCGTCGATGAGGACGACGGCCTTCTTGCCGGACTCATAGATTTGGAGGAGCCGCTGGTAGAGCTGGGACAGGAGCGCGAGCTTCTCCTGCGCGGGGTTCTCCACGCCCAGCTGCAGCGCGATTCGGCGCAACAGCCAGTTGGCGGTGATGCCCGAGTGGATGATGACGAGCAGCGCGGCCTCGTATTCGGACTCGGGAAGCGAGTCGAGCATGCGGCGCGCCAGCGTCGTCTTCCCCGCGCCGATGTCGCCGACGAGGATGGACAGGCCCTTCATGTAGCTGACGGCGTGCATCAGCCGGGTGAGCGCCTGCGAGTGCTGAGCCGAGTTGTAATAGAAGCGGCTCACCGGAGCGTTGGAGAAGGGCTCCTGGGAGAGGTCGAAGAAATCGAGGTAGGTCGTCATGGGCTCGCCGGACCTCGGGGGCAACTACACGTAACCGACCTTGCGCGCCTTGGGCGCGCCGGCGGCCGGCACGGGGGGATTGGCCACGGCCGCGGCTGCACCGCCGCCAGGGCTCTTCGTGCCGTTGGCGGTGGCGACGGGCGCGGGCATGGGGAGGGGGTCGTCTTCCGGTGACGTGCTGGCGGACAGTCGGGACACCTGCGAGCTCACGTCGCGGTACTTCGCGTCCATCGCCGCCACGCGCTGGTAGTGGTGCAGCGCCTTGCCCGGCTCGCCGCTCGCCTCCCAGGCCTGGGCCAGCTCGAAGCCCAGCGCCTTGGCGGCCTCGCCCGTGGCGTGGGGACTGGCGAGCCCCTCGCGGAAGGTGGCCACCGCGGACGCGCCGTCACCGCGCAGCAGGTGCAGCATGCCCATCATCGTGAGGCAGTCGAGCTCGCGCTTGGAGCCCATGGAGCCCTGACGCGCCACCTCGAACTCGTGGAGCGCGTCGTCCAGCAGGCCCATCTCCTTGTAGGCGATGCCCAGGTCGTAGTGCGTGTCCACGTCCTCGGGCTTCACCACCTTGGCCAGGCCCTTCTTGAACTCGGAGAACACCTCCTCCACCGAGTACTGGAAGTCCTCTTCCGCCGCGGGCGCCGCCGCCGTGTCGTCGCCCAGGTTGTCGATTTCGCCGGCCAGCTCCGCCGCCAGGTCGAACGCGTCGCGCTCCCCCGCCGGCTCCGTCACCGGAAGCACGGTGGGCACCGACACCGGCTCGGGCGGCTCCTCTTCCGGCGGCACGCCGCCGCTGGCCTCGAGCGCCTCCAGGCGCTCCATCAGCTCCGTGGCGCGCGGGTGGCCCGGGAAGGCGATGCTCACCGTCTCGAGGATTTCGCGCGCCTCTTCCAGCAGGCCCTGGTCCAGGAAGAACGCGGCCTCGTCACACTCCTCCGCGGCGGGCTCCTCCTCCGGCTCGCTGACGCTGTCGTCGGCGAGCTCGGCGGCGGCCTCCTCCTGAGGCTCCTCCACGGGCGAGCCGAAGTCCTGGGGCTCCTCCTCCACCGAGCCGAAGTCGGTCTCCGGCAGGGGCTCGGGCTCGTCGAGGGGCGCGTCGTCCATCGCCACGATGGCGTGCGAGGCGGTGGGCTCCTCCTCCTCGAAGTCGCCCAGCGACGGCATGTCGGAGCCCGCGGGCTCCTCGAGGTCGTCGAGCATCGACGCGTCCAGCGGCGCGATGCCCACGCGCGTGGGGACCTCGTCCACGTCGAGCGAGGCCTCCTCGACGAGCGTCGCCTGCTTGCGCGTGTCGGGCGCGGCGTCCTGGAGGAGCTGACGGGTGGGCGCGCGCACCATCGTCGGCGGCGGCGCGTCGTCATCGTCGCCCAGCGACATGGCCGCCATCGTGGACGTGGCCTCGTCGTCCGAGTCGCCCAGCGAGTAGCTCTCGTCGTCGGAGAGCGGCCCGTCCAGGTCGGCCGACTCGACGAGCGGCTCGTCGTCCGTGGACGCCAGGCCGGGCTCGTCCGTGAGCACCATCCCCTCGTCGCCCGACACCAGGAGCTCGTCCTCGGCCGCCGCCGCCAGGTCCTCCGGCGCGGGGGAGTCGTAGACGTCGTGCTCGCCCGAGGTGATGGCCTCGCCGACGAGCGCCTCTTCGCTCACGACGGTGGCGTCGTGCTCGTCGTCGATGACCTCGTCGGAGTCGCTCGAGGGCAGCGTGGCCAGCGCCAGCTCGTCCCCCGGAGGATGCAAGAGCGCGTCCTCGGGCGGCGGCGCGACGAGCACCTCGTCGTCGCTGGAGTCCACCAGGATGGCGTCCTCGCCCACCGACTCCACCACCGTCGCGGACGGAGAGGCCGTCACCGGGCCCTCCACGCGCAGCACCGACAGGAACGCCGGCACCTCGGGGTGCGCGGGGTTCTGATGGAGGATGGTCGCCAAGTACGGCTGCGCGCGCGTCGAGTCCGCGGCGCGCGTGCACAGGCGCAGCACGTTCAACAGCTGCTCGCCCGCCTGCGCCGTGTTCCCCGACGCGACGTAGATTTGATACGCCTTCTCGTGCGCGTCCAGGTTCTCCGGGTCGACGGAGAAGACCTTGCGCAGGTGCTCCAGCGCTTTGTCGTGGAGCCCGTACTTCACGTAGACGTCCGTCTCCGTGAGCAGCTTCGCCAGCTGCTCGCGCGCCATTCCGGCTTGCGAGGGAGGCGGCGCCGCGACGGGCGCGGGCTGAGGCTGGGCCGCGGGCTGAGGCGCGGCGCGGGCGGCCGGCTGGGGCGCGGAGGGCTGCTGGGGCTGCGGCGCCGCCACGGGCTGGGGCTGCGCGGGAGCCGGCGCCGGCGCGCGACGCGCGAGCAGCTCCGGGTCCTGCGGATCCAACACTTCAATCTGCGTCCAGACCGCCTCGGCCTCGGTGAGACGGCCGCGCTCCTGGTGGATCTTCGCCAGCTCCTTGTAGACGGACACCGTCTTGGAGGTCTGCCCCAGCCCCTGGAACGCCTGGGCCAGCAGCGACAGCGTCTCCACGTCGCGGCCATCCGCCTTGAAGCACACCTGCAGCTTCGCGAGCGCGCGCTTCTGGTCACCGCGTTGCAGGTACGAGGTCGCCAGCTCCTTGGCGAGCGGCAGGTTGTCCGGCTCGAGCGTGGACAGGCGCTCGGCCACGCGGGCCCAGTCGTCACCGCGGCCGTTGCGCTTGAGGTACTCGGCGGCGCGCTTGAACTCCTGCACCGCCTCACGCGACATGTTCTCGCGCGCGTACAGCTCCGCGAGCTTGATCTTCGACGCCACGTTCTCCGGGTCGAGGTCCACCATCTTCTTCAAGGTGTCGAGCGACGACTTGGTGTCGCCCGCCTTGTCGTAGTGGTTCGCCACGATCTGGAAGTAGGCCATCGCCTCCGACATCAGCCCGAGCTGCTGGTGCAGCTCCGCCAGCTTGAGGTTCACCTCGAGCAGGTTCGGGTTGAGCTTGAGGACCTGCTTGTAGAGGGCGACGGCCTTGAGGAAGAAGCCGTCCGAGGAGTAGCTCTCCGCGACCTTGGTGAAGAAGTGCGCCGCCTGGGCGTTGTCGTTCTTCTTCTGGTACAGCTCCCCCATCTTCTGGAGCACCCGGATGTCCTTCGGGTCGACCTCCAGGACCTTCTGATACTCCTTGATGGCCTTGTCGTACGCGCCCTTCGCGACCAGCTTCGCGGCGGCTTCGATGATCTTGTTCTTGTCCATCGAGCGTGGGCTTCCGGCGAGCCGAAACCCCTTGGAACTTCGCGGGTTTCTATCTTCAAAAGGGGGAGAGTCGGAGGCTAACGGAATCCTCCGACGCGGGTCAAGAAACAGCCCGGCTCCCCCCGGGGCCAGCTCACCTGCTTGCACACCCGCCCATTAGACGGACGCGCCACGTAGGCGGACGTGCGCTACGGCGTCTCTTCCACGGCTTTCTTGAGTCGACGGGAACCCGTCTCACTCGCGAGCAGCCGCTCCACGAAGCGCGTGTCGTAGTTGCCCTCCTGGAAGGACTCCTCGCCGAGCGCCGCGCGGTGGAACGGGATGTTGGTGCGGATGCCTTCCACGACGTACTCGCCGAGCGCGCGCTGCATGCGGCGGATGGCCGTCTCGCGGTCCTCCGCGTGCACGATGAGCTTGGCCAGCAGGCTGTCGTAGTACGGCAGCACCGTGTAGTTCTCGTAGGCCCCCGAGTCCACGCGCACCCCGTAGCCGCCCGGGACGCTGTAGCCCGTAATCTTGCCGGGCCACGGCGCGAAGGTGATGGGGTCCTCGGCGTTGACGCGGCACTCGATGGCGTGCCCGCGGATCTGGATGTCCTCCTGCTTGAAGCGCAGGGGGTGGCCGTAAGCCATGCGAATCTGCTCACGGACCAGGTCCACGCCCGTGACGAGCTCCGTCACCGGGTGCTCCACCTGGATGCGCGTGTTCATCTCCATGAAGTAGAACTCGCCGCGCTCGTCGAGCAGGTACTCGATGGTGCCGACGTTGTTGTAGCGCAGCTTGCGCATCGCCTCGACGGACACCCTGCCCATCCGCTCGCGCAGCTCCGGCGTGAGCGCCGGGGACGGGGCCTCCTCGATGAGCTTCTGGTGCCGCCGCTGCACCGAGCACTCGCGCTCGTTGAGGTGGATGATGTTGCCGTGCTCGTCCGCGACGATCTGGATTTCGATGTGGCGCGGCTTCTCCACGTACCGCTCGATGTAGAGGTCGCCGTTGTTGAACGACGCCACCGCCTCCGCCTGCGCGGTGGAGAACGCCTGCGCCAGCGCGCTCGGCTCGCGGACGATCTTCATCCCCTTGCCGCCGCCACCCGCGGCCGCCTTGAGGATGACGGGGAAGCCAATCTGACGGGCGAACTCCTCCGCCTCGCGCGGGTCCTTCACGGTGCCGGGGCTGCCGGGCAGCAGCGGCATGCCCGCCTCCCGCGCCGCCTGCCGGGCCCGCACCTTGTTGCCCATCATCCGCAGCATCTCCGGGCGCGGACCGATGAAGCGAATCTTGCAGTTCTCGCAGACCTCGGCGAACTCGGCGTTCTCCGACAGGAAGCCGTAGCCGGGGTGGATGGCGTCCGCGCGGGTGATTTCGGCGGCGGACAAGAGCTGCGGGACGTTGAGGTAGCTCTCCTTGGACGACGGAGGGCCGATGCAGACGGCCTCGTCCGCGAAGCGCACGTGGAGGGCGTTGGCGTCCGCCGTGGAGTGCACCGCCACGGTGGCGATGCCCAGCTCCCGACAGGCGCGGATGACCCGCAGGGCAATCTCCCCGCGGTTGGCGATCAGCACCTTCTTGAACACGGGGGTGTCTCCTGGAGCGGTGGGCGTGGGGCGCGCGCCCGTCGTGGGGCGAGGGGCGCGCCCGCCAGCGTCAGGCCGGCTCGATGCGGAACAGGGACTGGCCGAACTCCACCGGCCGCCCGTTCTCCACGAGGATCTCCACCACGCGACCGGAGACCTCGGACTCGATTTCGTTCATCAACTTCATCGCCTCGATGATGCAGAGCACCTGGCCCTTCTTCACCACGGTGCCCACGTCGACGAAGGCCGGCTGGTCCGGCGCCGGCGTCCGGTAGAACGTGCCGACGAAGGGGCTGGTCACCACGTGGCCGGGCTTCTCCGGGGCCTTCTCAGCCGCGGGGGCCGGGGCCGCCGCGGGCGCGGAGGCAGGAGCGGACGACACGGGGCGGGGCGCGGGCGCCGCGTACTCCACCGCCGGGCCCACCGGGACGGCCGACGGGGCCGCGTGGTGGACGATGGTCGTCTCCGGGGCGTGGCCGCGGCGGATGAAGAGCTTCTCCTCCCCGCGCTTCCACACCAGCCTCGTCACGTCCGAGGCCTCCAGGATGTTGACGATTTCCCGCAGGGCCTCCACGTCCAGCGACGTGTTGCCCGCGTTGGCCGCGTTCGCCGGAGCGGACGCGCTGGCGGGCGCGGAGGCCCGGGTCGACTTGCGCTTGGTTGCCATGCTCGCGTCCCCTCCCTCGGGCGTCCTGGGTCAGCCCGCGGTGGCCACGCGGGTCAGGTACTTGCCACCCTCGCGCGTGTCGATCTTGAGGACATCACCCTCGTTGATGAACAGGGGGACGTTGACCACGAAGCCGGTCTCCAGCGTGGCGGGCTTCAGCGCGCCGGACACCGTGTCGCCGCGCACGCCCGGGTCGCACTTGATGACCTTCAGGTCCACCGAGTTGGGCAGCGTCACGCTGATGGCCTTCCCGTTCCAGAACAGGATGGTCGCGTCGGTGTTCTCCTTCAGGAAGTTCTTCGCGTCGCCGAGCGCCTTCTCGCTGATGAAGGTCTGCTCGAAGTCGCGCTTGTCCATGAAGTAGTAGTCGTCGCCCTGGACATACAGGTACTGCATGTCCTTCTCTTCGATGTCGGGACGGCCCACCTTCTCACCGGACTTCAGCGTCGGCTGCAGGACGCGGCCCGTGGTGAGGCTGCGGATCTTGGTGCGGACGAAGGCGGAACCCTTGCCGGGCTTCACGTGCTGGAACTCGACGATGACGAACGGCTCACCGTCGATTTCGATCTTCATACCGTTGTGAAACTCGGACGTATCGATGACACCGGCCATGGGGACCGACTCCTTCAGACTCGAAAATACGGAAGCTTGAAAAGTCGGGGGTGTCTAGCCCATGCCCCCTCCCATGGGAAGGGGAAAGCTGCGGAGCGCCGCGTCGTCCGGACGACTGCTTTACAGAGGGCGCGGCTAGAGCTCCGCGCTCACCTTGGGGGCCGTCACGCGAAGCACATAGCGGCCCTTGCCGTAGTTGCCATCCGCGCGCAGGGCGAGCACGAGGAAGTACTCAGGGGACACCAGCCGCATCAGCGTGAGGACCTTGTCGCTGTTGACGCTGACCTCGCTCACCGCGCCCGTCTTGAGCGTCTCCGCGGCGTGGCGCAGCTGCGTGAGGAGGTTGGCGTACTCCACCCAGGCCCCGCCCAGGTCCAGCTCGCCCGCCTCCTCGCGCTGGTAGGTGTCCACGGAGATGCCGTCGAAGCCCATCACGCTGCAGGCGAGGGCTCCGTCCACCTGGTTGACGACTGACTCGAGGTGCGTGCGAAAGGACATGGGCTCGGGGGTTCCTGGGTGGAGCGGTACGGCGCTGACGGCTACGGAACGGGGATGTCCTCGCACTCCGGCACGATGCCATTGTGGCCACGCAGGTCGCAGTTCGCGGTCGGCGCGGCGAATTGCTGACCCGCCGGGCAGCTGTAACCAGTGCGACCGACCGTGAGCGGGAAGGTGAACTCGTTCGCCTCCACCTTGCTGTTGGCGCTCGTGTGCCCCTTGAACTTCATGGTGATCAGGGTGTCGACGACAGCCCCGCCCGCGGTCGCAGCGGCGAGCGCATCCCGGGCCTGCGGCGTCAGCACGTTGAGGAGCATGTTGCTCCCCTCCCCTCCCTCGAAGCCGCCGAACAGCCGCACGTTGGTGTCCTCGATGCCGAGGTCCGGCTCCGTCTGATACGACACGTCCATCGAGGTGATGTAGACGACCTGGGACCCCGGGCTCGACACCTGACCGCCCTCTCCGACGAGGACCTCCGTGCCGATGCGGTTCGAGGTGACGATGAGCCCCAGCCGGAAGTTCGAGGCCAGGGACATGTCCAGCGAGCCCCGGAGGATGGCCTCATCCTCCGGAATCGTGCAGTCCTGGTCCGGCAGGGCGGCGTGGAGGACCTGCAACTGAGGAACGTCGTCGACGCAAGACACCGAGCCAAACGCCAGCAGCGCGGCGAAATAGATGGGCTTCATGAGCGTACTCTCTCCTCGAAGAAGAGGCGCGATGCCTTACAGGCTCTGCGCAATGGTCTGCCGGTTGAGGATGCGGGGCGTGATGAAGATGAGCAGCTCCTGACGCTCATCCGTGTCGTTCGTCTGCCGGAAGAAGAAGCCGAGGACCGGAATCTTCGAGAGGAACGGCACCGAGTTGGTCCGCGTGGAGCCACGGCGCACGTAGATGCCGCCGATGACCGTGGTGTCGCCATCCTTCACCAGCACCTGGGTGACGGCCTCCTTGCGCTGGATGGAAGGCTGACCGTTGGCGCCCGTGTTGGCCGGGTCCGGCTGGTTGTTGGAGGCGTTGATGGCCATCAGGATGCTGCCGTCCTGGGTGATGTGCGGCGTCACCTCCAGCGACAGACGCGCTTCCACGAAGGTCGTGTTCACACCGGCCGCGGACGTCTGGCTGAACGGGATGGACACACCCTGGCTGATGCGAGCGGTGTTGTTGTCCAGCGTCGTCACGCGGGGCGCGGAGATGGTCTTGATGGTACCCTCGGTCTCCGCGGCGGACAGGCGCAGGTTGAGCTGCAGCGCGCCACCCGCCGAGCCGAAGACGAAGCCCAGCGCGCCACCGGCGTTCTCTCCCACCGGCGCCGGCAGGTTCACCGCGAAGTTCGGAACGGCCGGCACCCCCTGAGCACCGATGCTCGGCGAACCACCGGTCACGGCGACGTTGTTCGGGAAGATGAGACCCGTCGAGTTGCCCGTGGCGGCGGCGGCCCGGGCCTGACCACCCCACTGCACGCCGAGCTGACGGCTGAAGGTCGTGCTCGCCTCGACGATGCGGCTCTCGATGAGGACCTGCGGCGTCTGCGTGTCCAGGCTGCGCACCAGCGAGCGGGCCTTCTCCGTGTTGGAGCGCACGTCCTTGACGATGAGCACGTTGGTGCGGGTGTCCACCGTCACCGTGCCGCGCTCGCTCAGGACGTCCTTCACGCGGGCGGACATGTCGGAGGCCACCGCGTAGTTCACCGGGATGAGGTTAACCAGCAGGTCCTCCTGCTGCTGGAGCGACTTCTTGCGCTCCTGGCGCAGCCGGGCCTCCTCCTCCAGCGTCTTGAGCGGGGCGATGCGGATGATGTTGCCGAACTCCTCCTTGCCCAGCTGCTTGGTGCGCAGGATGAGGTCCAGCGCCTGGTCCCAGGGCACGTTGCGCAAGCGGATGGTGACCCGGCCGCTCACGTCGTCCGCGACGACCACGTTCTTCTTGGAGATCTCCGCGATGACGCGCAGGAGGTTCTGGATGTCGATGTCCTTGAACTCGAAGGACACGCGCTTGCCGCGGTAGCGGGCCTGCTGCGGCGCGCCCTCGGCGGCGTAGGCGGGGGCCTCGGCGGTGAAGCCGGCGGTGCGCTGCGCGACGGACACCTCGTCCGTCTTCACGCCCTTGACGTCCAGGCGCCACGACAGGGTGTTGCCGCTCTGGCTGACCTTCTCCTCGATGGCGCCGTCGGCGGCGACCACCACGCGCACCTTGCGGCCCTCACCGGGTACGCTGAAGGCGCTGATCATCTTCACCGGCGTCTCCAGCGCGCTGGTGTCCAGGCTGCGCTCGAGCTTCTTGGGCAGCCGGGCGTTGTCCAGCGTCAGCACCGCGCTGCGCGGGTCCGGACGGTCCACCTTCCAGCCCGCGGTGCCGGACAGCTTCAGCACCACGCGGCCACCCGCCCCACCCTCCTGGAACGACAGGTCCTTGACCTCGACCACGGACGCGGTGGCCGGAGCCTCCACGACCACGGGGGCCGGACGCAGGGGCTCCACCTCGGCGACCGAGGCGATGACCTCTTGCGGCGCGGGCGACGGCGCCGCCTTGCGGGCCACCGCGCCACCGAGCACCACCTCGAGGCCCTTGTCCGCGCGGTCCACGCGGTAGGCGGGCATCTTGCCGCGCACGTCGAGCACCAGCCGGACCTTGTCCGAATGGGCGCCCACGCGCACTTCCTTCAGGGTCGCGCCATTGATTCGGGGCGCGCGGGCCGCCAGGCCCACCCCGTACAGGTCCACCGCGAGCCGCGGCGGGTCCGCCAGCTCCAGCACCTCGTAGCGCGCGATGTCGCCGTCCGCGCGGATGCGCAGGGTGTCATCGGCGTACGCGAGCTGGGTGATGCGCTGGGCGGGCTGCGCCACCTCGCGCTCGTCGGCCTCGGCGGCGACGACGTTCTCGGGCAGCGCGGGCTTCGCGGCCGCCTCCTGCTTCACCGGGGCCTCCGCGACGACGGCGGCGGGCTTCACCTCGGCGGAGGGCGCGGGCGTCATCGGGGCGGCGGGGGCCGTCGCGACAGTCGCGGGCGCGGCGGACTTCGCCTCGGGGGCGGAGGCCGCTCCATCCACGGAGATGACCACGCGGTTGCCGTCCGCGCGCACGTCGTACTGGGACGCCTTGTCGAGCGCCAGCAGCACCCGGCCAACGCTCGCGCGCTCGTCCGAGAACTGCGACGCCACGACGCCGGACACCGGTCCGGAGCCGTCATGGTGGCCCTTGATACCCGTCGCATCCGCCGACGAGAGGTCCACCACCAACCGCTCCGGCCCACTGAGCCGGAAGACGGTGAAGGTGGGGGGCCGGGTTCCGGTCACCACCACCTGGGCGCCCGAGCCGGTACGGGACACATCCAGGTCCCGAAGCGTATTCAGTTCGGCGCCGCTACTGCTGGCGCCCGCAAGGACGACCGCGAATGCAGTCGCCAACATCCACTTGCCCCTCGTCACAGCGCTCCTCTCGAGCATGCGTCCCCTCACCAAGTTGGAAGCGGGCTGCCGCCCGCGGGCGCGCCACGGGGGCGCTACTCCCCGTAGTTCTTGCCCGTCATTAAATTGTAGCTCGGGTCCTGCCGATCATCGGGCTTGAGCTGCAGGGTCACCGGATTCTTGATGATCTCTCCGTTGCCCGAGAACACCTCGGTCACCGTCAACGAATCACGGAGGATCTGCGTGACCTTGCCGCCCTGGCGCCCCACGCGGGTGTTGCGGCGCACGATGTGGCCTCGACCCAGCGGGTCTTCGACCATGGCAAGTGGATTGGCGTCGCCCGTGACGACCGCGACCAGCTTGAGCTGGTCCAGGTCGAACGCGCACAGCGGCTCCGTGCAGGTGGGCGCCGCGATGTTGGGGTTCACCGGCCCCAGCTCTTCCAGCGGGCTGCGGAACGGGTCGCGCTTGCCCACCGGGTTGTACGAGTAGACGTACGGCGCAGCCGCCGCGGCCTCGACCGCTGCGGGAGCCGTCTCCGCCGGCGCGGCGGGAGCGGCCTGCGCGGGAGCCGCCGCCACCGGCGGAGGAGGCGGGGGCGCGTCCTCGCAGGCTGCGAGCGTCAGCGCGAGCGCGGCGGTCGTCATGGTGGCCTTGAACATCTTCATCCTCAATCCCCTTGTCGCCCTACTTCCGGGACGGATCAAGTTTCTAGTTCTTCTGGGTCTCGACGAACCGGAAGGTCGTCGCCAGGAAGCTGCTCTGAAGGACGACCTTCTCGTTCTTCAGCGTCGGCTGCCCCAGGTTGATGTTGTTGACGTTCACGATGCGGCGCATGTTCGCCATCTCCTGCAGGAACATGGCGATCTCGTGGTAGTTGCCGCTCACCGTCATGCGGATGGGGATGCGGGCGAAGAACTCGCCGCCGCCCACGTACTCGCGGTCGGGCTGAACCAGGGAGATCTCCAGGCCGCTCTTCTTGCCGATGTCGTTGATCTGCGCGAGCAGCTCCTCGACGTCCTTCTTCTCCGGCAGCTCCGTGAGGGCCTCGGCGAGCTTCTGCTCCAGCACGTCCATCTCGCGCCGGCGCTCGTTGAGGTTCTGGGCGATCTCGCTCTTCTCGGCCAGCTCCAGGTCCAGCGTGCGCCGCTCACCCAGCTGCGCCTCGATTTGCGTTTCGGTCGGCTCGATGAGCAGGAAGTAGTTGGCGGCGGTCATCAGGATGATGATCGCGGCGAGGCCACCGAACTTGACGCCCGGGGACGCCTTGACGAATTGGTCCAGGTACTTGTCCATGGTGGGGGCCTCGGTCAGATGGCGTAGTTCGCGCTGAGGGTGATCTTGAAGTCGACCAGGGCGGGCATGCCCGCGACGCCAGCGGACGCCTTGGTCTGCACCGCGCTGGTCAGGTCGATGTTGGTGAAGAACGGGGTGATCTGCCCGGCCGGGAACTCCTCGATGGTGGCCTCCGCCGTGAGCAGCTCCACGCGGGACGTCTTCGCGTCACGACGCTGGTCCACCAGGCGCCCCATGCCCTTGGGCGTCCACACCACGCCATTCAGGCCACGCATGAACTCGGCGACCTCGTCGTGGCTGACGGCCGAGCCGTCGATGGACACCGCGCTGGCGGACTCGACGAAGCCCTTCACCCAGACCTTCTTGGGCGTGGCGGACGCGAGCGCGTCCATCATCCGCACCGGGCCGTTGCGGCCCTTGCGCAGCGAGTCGAGCACCGCGAGCTTCTTCTCGACCTCCGCCTTGCGGGCGTTGATGTTCTTCACCTCGCCGATGACCTTCTCCAGCTCGGCGATCTTCGCGCGCGTCTGGGCGATGCCCTGAGCGTTGCGCTGGTATTCGGAATCACGGTCGTCGTACCAGAAGTAGTTGCCCACGGCGGCGCCGAGGAGCGCCAGCGCGAAGAGGACCAGGACTTGGCGGCCCTTCTGCTGGGTCTGGACCTTCCGGACGGGAAGCAGGTTGATGCGAATCATCATGTGCGTCGTCTCCAGGAGGTGGACAGGTCAGGCCAGCTTGTCGCCCGGACGCCGGAGCGCCAGTCCCACGGCCACCGCGGCCATGGGCGCCACGTCCATGATGAACGCGGGGTCGAACTTGCGGTTGTCCACTTCAATCTTGCGGAACGGGTTGAGGATCTCCACCGGCACGCCGGTGCGCGCTTCAATCGTCTTGAACAGGGCCGGAATCTTCGCCGTGCCACCGGACAGGTAGACCTTGGTGAAGTTCGAGTCCGCCGCCGTGCCCGCGTAGAAGTCCAGCGAGCGCTGGATTTCACCGGCCACCTGCTCGGCCACGCTGGAGAGCACGCGCTCGACGTCCTGGGGCACCACGGCGTCCGCGTCCGCGCGGTTGCCGCCGATCTTCAGCGCCTCGGCCTCCTCGTAGGAGACGTTGAGCTGCTTCTGGATTTCTTCGGTGAACTGGTTGCCACCGATGGTGACGTCACGGGTGAAGACCGTCACGCCGTTGGCGATGATGTTGATGTTCACCACCGAGGCGCCCGCGTTGATGAGGACCACGGTCTCCTTCTCCGGGAGGTCGTAGTTGACGGAGAACATGTTCTGGACGGCGAAGGCGTCCACGTCCACCACCACCGGCGCGAGGCCCGCCTCGGAGACCACGGTGGTGTAGTCGTTGATCATGTCCTTCTTGGCGGCCACCAGCAGCACGTCCATCTGCCCGGTGGCGTCGTTGCCGCCGCCGTCGAGGATCTGCGTGTCGATGTTCACGTCCTTCACATCGAACGGGATGTACTGCTCGGCCTCCCACTGGATGCTCTCCTCGAGCTCCTCCTGGGACATGCGCGGCATCTGAATCTTCTTGATGATGACCGAGTGGCCGGACACGCCGATGGCGACGTCCTTGCCCTTCACCTTCAGCTCGGACATCAGCTCCTGCACCGCCTGCACGATGGCGGTGGAGTTCATCAGCGCTCCATCGACGATGGCCTCCGGAGGCAGCGGCTTCATGCCGAAGCTCTGCAACGCGAAGCCGACCTCGCCGCGCTTGCGCTGCTCCTTGAGCAGGATCATCTTGATGGAGGTCGATCCGATGTCCAGACCGAGTGCCAGTTTGCCCTTCGCCATTCTTGACTCCGTCGAGAGGCGGCCAGCGTAGCACTGGCCGTCAACCCCACCTAAAAAGTGCCCGGAGCCCGCCTGCTCTCCGTTCGGCCGGGACCCCTGCGTTCTTGCTGCGCCAGGCCCCCACCACGGTCGCGGAGGCCCGATTTTCCGGCCTCGGACGCATTTGGTCAAATGGGGACGGCACACCCCACCCGGTCATCCCCGCTCCGCCTCGGCGTCCGGGTCGATGCCGTACTCCTTGATCTTGTACAGCAACGCCCGGTGGCTGATGTCCAGCACCTCGGCCGCCCGGGTGCGGTTTCCCTTCGTTCGACGAAGCGCCGCCCGGATGTAGGACTCCTCGAGGTCCCGGATGGCCCGCTTGAGCGACAGGTCACTACCGACCTGTTGCACTCCGCCATCCCCCGCCGTGGCCGGTCCGGGTGCGGGCGCGGCCCACAGCCGTTCGGGCAGGTTGGTCGGGAGGATGTGCGGGCCATCCGCCAGGAGCACCGCGCGCTCCATGGCGTTCTCCAGCTCGCGCACGTTGCCCGGCCACGCGTAGGCGGACATCAGCGCCTCCGCCTCCGGGGACAGCCCCTCCACGGGGGGCTCCCGGTTGAGCTCGCGGTTGAAGCGGTGGAGGAATGCGCTCGCCAGGAGCGGCACGTCCTCACGGCGCTCGCGCAGGGGAGGAATCCTCACGTTCACCACGTTGAGCCGGTAGTAGAGGTCCTCGCGGAACTCCCCCTTCTCCACCAGCTTGCCCAGGTCGCGCAGCGTGGCCGCCACCACCCGCACGTCCACCTTCTCCACCCGGCTCTCTCCCACCGGGCGAATCTCCCCCTCCTGCAGCACGCGCAAGAGCTTCACCTGCGCGGGCAGCGGCAGCTCCCCCACCTCGTCCAGGAAGAGCGTGCCGCCGTCGGCCTCCGCGAACAGGCCGCGCTTGGCGGTGCGCGCGTCGGTGAAGGCGCCCTTGGCGTGGCCGAACAGCTCGCTCTCCAGGAGCCCGCCGGGGATGGCGCCGCAGTTGACGGCGACGAAGGGCAGCGGCGCGCGGGGGCTCTTCGCGTGCAGCTCCCGGGCGATGAGCTCCTTGCCCGTGCCGCTCTCGCCGCTGATGAGCACCGTGGTGTCCACGGGCGCCAGCCTCGCCACCTGCCGGAGCACCGCCTGCAAGGGAGCGCTCGAGCCGAGGATGTGGCCCTGGGGCAGCGACGGCAGGCCCGACTGCTTCAGGCGCTTGTTCTCGCGCAGCAGTCGCTCGCGCTCCTCCGCCTTGCGCAGGACGAAGACGATCTCCTCGGGCTTGAAGGGCTTCTGGACGTAGTCGTAGGCGCCCGCGGACACCGCCTCCAGCGCCTGCTCCTGCGAGCCATAGGCGCTCATCACCACCACGGTGAGCCCCGGGTGCGCGGCCTGGGCCTCGCGCAGGAGCGTGAGGCCGTCCTTGCGGGGCATGCGCACGTCACACAGCAGGACGTCGTAGTCGCGAGCGGCCAGCTCCCGCAGGGCCTCCTCCCCATCCGCGACGGCGCGCACCTCGTACTTCCGGTCGGTGAGCACCAACGTGAGGATGTGGCGGATGGAGGGCTCGTCGTCGGCGACGAGGATGGAGCGGAACAGGGACATGGCGGCCTTGCCTCCATCATCCCCCAGAGTCGCGGGAGGAGATAGCTTCTGGCCCGCTCACACGGCGGGGAGGGCCAGGGTGAAGCGCGCGCCGCCCTCGGGGAGGTTCTCCGCGCCCAGTCGCCCGCCCATCACCTGCGCGAGTCGCAGCGACACCGCGAGTCCCAGGCCCGTGCCCTGACGCCCCTTGGTCGTGAAGAAGGGCTCGAACAGCCGGGGCATCACGTCCTGCGGGATTCCCGGCCCCTGGTCAGTCACCATCACCCGCGCCTCGCCCGCCTCCAGCCGGGTGGTGACACTGACGCTGCCCTGCCCTCCCATGGCCTGCGCGGCGTTGAGCAGCAGGTTGATGAGGATCTGCGACAAGGGCCCTGGCTCCGCGCGGGCCAGCACCCCGGGTTCGAGCGACAGCTCCACCGAGACGCCCGCCAGCTCCGGCGCGGCCCGCACCAGCCGCACGCACGTCTCCACCACCGAGCCGACATCCACCGGGCCTGGCGAGGCCGTCTCGGGACGACCCAGGTCGAGCAGCCCCCGCACGATGCGGTCGATGCGCTGCACCTCGTGGTCGATGCGCTCCAGGTAGTCCTTCAGCTCCGCCGAGGGCGCCTTCATCCGCGCCAGGGAGAGGTAGCCCAGGATGCCCGCGAGCGGGTTGCCCACCTCGTGCGCCACGCCCGCCGCCAGCCGTCCCACGGTGGCGAGTCGCTCGGAGGTCACGAGCTCCGTCTGCGCGCGCGTCAGCCGCGTGTTCGCCTCGCGCAGGGACTCCATCTGGGAGCGCGTGAGGGACTGCTCCTGGCGCAGCGCATCCGCCAGCCGCTGCAGCGCGCGCTGCATGCGCGACAGCAGAGGGCCACCCTGTGTGGGCGTCAGGTGCGGGTCCGGCTCCAGGCGGCCGAGCTGCTCCACCATCTCCTCGGCCGAGCGCAGCGGGCGCCCCACCGTCAGGTACAGAATCCCGTAGGCCAGCAGCGTGAGCGCCACCAGGTCCAGCCCGAGCGCCAGCGGCAGGAAGCCCCGCACCTGCGACAGCACCTCCGCGTCCGGCGTGCCCGGCCGGGCCAGCCGCCGCCCCAGTTCCAGGAGCCGGATGAGGACCGGCTGGAGCGACAGCCACGACAGGCCCGTGCAGAGCGAGGCCAGCAGGAACGCCACGCTGGCGATGCGCCACTTCATCGAGAAGCCGCGCGGCTCACGGCGCGCCTCCCAGGAGCAGCGCGATGTCCATGGGCAGCACCCGAGCCAGCCACGGACCGAGCAGCATCACCTCCAGCCCCGCGAGCGCGAGCCACGGACCGAACGGGATGTTGGTGGGGCCGGGCACCCACTCCTCCTCCTCACCCGTCTCCTCGTTGACGGGTGCGTCGGGAATCGGCTGGACGAGCAGGCACCAGGGCACCAGGAGCAGCCGCTTCCACAGCGGAATGCCGGGCCGGGTGAACTCCCATGTCATGGTGGGCTCGGGCTCCTCCTCCGGCTCCGCCTCGGCCACAGGCGCGCCACCCGCCGGGTGCGCGGCCATCCCGGGCAGTGACACATCATCGGACGACGGCAGCGTGACACCGCTCGAGGTCGACGTCGTCGCGACATCCGACGCCCCATCACTGGCCGGAGCCGCGTCCGCGGCCGGCGCGGGCCCTGGCCCCGTCGGGGAGGGGGGCGCGTCCGGAGCGGGAGGTTGCGCAGAGGGCCCCGCGCGTCCCGTGAGGGCGAGCAGCGCAATCCCCACCACCGCGCCCTGGAGCGAGGACAGGAAGAGGATGCCGAGCAGCGCCCGCCAGGAGAGGAACGCACCGAGCAGCGCGACGAGGAACTTGTCGCCGCCGCCCAGCGCCTCCTTCTTGAAGACCTTCCAACCGATGTACTCCATCAGGCGGAACACGAGGAAGCCGAGCACCGCGCCCACGGTCGCGTCCACCACCGCGTCCGCGCCGCGCGGCACCGCCAGCAAGAGCCCCGCGGCGATGCCCGGCACCGTCAGCGAGAACGGCAGTATCCAGTGCGCCAGGTCGATGAAGGTGAGCGGTATCAACAGCGACACCAGCACCAGCGCGGGGAACAGCTCGTACGTCCAGCCGAAGCGGCGCAGGCACGCGAGGAACAAGAGCCCCGTGAGTAGTTCGACGAGCACGTAGCGCGGCGAGATGGGCGCGTGACACGAACGACACCGTCCCCTCAGCGCGAGCCACGAGAGCACGGGGATGTTCTCGTACCAGGAGAGCATGTGCCCGCACCGGGGACAGCGCGAGCCGGGCCGGACGATGCTCAGTCCTTCGGGGACACGCGCGATGACGACATTGAGGAAGCTGCCGATACACAGGCCGAGGACCAGGAGGAAGGCGGTGAAGAGAGGCCCGGCCCAGCCTGGCAGGAGGGAGATGTCCGTCACGGAGCCCGGCATCCTAGCGTCGCGCCCGGAGAGGTCAGCCCCCTGGATCGACGATTTCCGTCAGAAGCAGTGACAAAATTTGGCAACCAGGCGCCCAGCCTGACGGGGTGCGCGGCCCGACCTCGTGGGAAATCCCCGGGTTGGGGTGACTGTTGGCCATGGCACCCTTCGTGCTAAGAATCCGGGCAGTCGTTCAACCCCCCTCTGCACCTGCGGAGCACTCCCGACATGCTGAATCGCCTCATGAAGAAGAAGGGTGGCTTCACCCTCATCGAGCTGATGATCGTCGTCGCCATCATCGGCATCCTGGCCGCCATCGCCATCCCGAACTTCATCCGCTTCCAGGCCAAGTCCAAGCAGTCCGAGGCGAAGACCAACCTGAAGGCCATCTTCACGGCCCAGAAGGCGTACTTCGGCGAGAAGGACAAGTACGTCACCGACTTCAAGGTCGTCGGCTTCGACCCCGAGCCCGGCAACCGCTTCAGCTACGGCATCACCGGTACGTGCAACGAGACCGTCCTCGTGACGGGCCGTCGCTACGGCGAGGGCTGCATCGGCCAGGACCAGGCCCGCTTCGCGAAGATCCCGACGGGAGCCACCGCGCCGCTGACCGCCGGCGTGTCGCCCACCCCCGCTGACTGCCCCAACTGCGAGTTCTCCGCGACGGCCATCGGCAACGTGGACAACGACCCCGCGGCCGACACGTGGGGCATCACGTCCCTCGCGTCCTCCGCCACGACCCTCACGGGCACCTGCGGCGTGGACTCGACCACCATCAGCGGCGGCGAGCCGGGCAACGCGTACAACGACGTGAGCTGCTAAATCCCTCGGGAGCTCGCTCACGGCGAGCCATCCTGTGGTACCAGCGGGGCGCTCGGGAGACCGAGTGCCCCGCCTCCGTTTCCAAGGACCGATGCGCAAGCTGCCTTTCATGCTCCTGGCCGCTGGGTTGTTGTTGGTGGTGCCGCTGGCGGCCCGGCCCTCCCCTCCCCTCCACCTGGGTGATCGCCCGCTGCTGCCCCGCGCCGGGTTCCTCAGGGTGTTGTTCAAGGCGCAGCTCGCGCTCATCTCAGACTACTTCTGGATCCTCACCATCAACCGGGTGGGCTCCGCCTCGACGCCGTCTGAATACCGCGACGTGTACTACTACGCGGACCTCACGACGGACCTCGACCCACGCTTCTCGAAGGTCTACACCTTCGCGGGCATCACCATCCCCATCCACCTGGGGCGCGAGCAGTACACGAATGTGGAGGAGTCCTCGGCCATCCTGCGCAAGGGCATCGCCAACACGCCCGAGGACAAGCGCATCCACTTCCAGCTCGCCTACAACCTCATGTTCTTCGAGCGCCGCTACAAGGAAGCGGCGGCCATCATCGAGGAGCTCGCGAAGGAGCCGGACGCGCCCGAGTGGTACTCCGCCCTGGCGACGCGCCTGTATGCCCAGGCGGGCGACTTCGACACCAGCCTGAGCCTGGCGATGATGCTGCGCGACAGCGCCGAGGACGAACAGACGCGCGAGTACTACGCGCGTCGGGTCAGCGAAATCCTCCAGGAGCGGCTGCTCCAGCAGTTGGATGCGGCCATTCAGCGCTACAAGGCACGCGAAGGACGCCTGCCCGACAGGATCAAGGCGCTCGTCTCCGCCGGAGACCTGGACAAGCTGCCCGCCGACCCGTTGGGCGGTGAGTTCTTCATCGGCGAGGATGGACGGAGCTATTCCTCCGCCGCCAAGTTCCGGCTCGAGCTCATCAAGAACCTGAAGACCGAAGAGGGCGAGCGCATCGTCCCCAAGCCCCGCGTCGTAGAGAGCCATGACGACCCCCAGCCCTGACGCTCCTCCCATCCAGACCCAAGGCCTCTCCAAGACGTACAAGGTCGGCTTCTGGTTCAACCGCACGGTCCGCGCGCTCCAAGGCCTCGACCTCGAGGTCGGCCCCGGGCAGATCTACGGCCTGCTCGGCCCCAATGGCGCCGGCAAGTCCACCACCATCAAGATATTGATGAACCTGGTGCGCCCCAGCGGCGGCACCGCGCTGCTGTACGGCCAGCCCGTGGACCAGGCGGCGACGCGACGGATGGTGGGCTTCCTCCCGGAGAACCCCGCGCCGTACGAGTACCTCACCGGCCGCGAGTTCGTGACGCTCGCCGGACAGTTGTGCGGCATGAGCGGCCACGAGCTCGACCTGCGCGTGAAGGAGGTCCTGGGCGCGGTGGACATGAGCCACGCCGAGAAGCTGCAGATCCGCCGCTACTCGAAGGGCATGGTGCAGCGCGTGGCGCTCGCGCAGGCGCTGGTGGCCAGGCCCCGGATGCTCATCCTCGACGAGCCGACGAGCGGCCTGGACCCCGTGGGCCGCAGGCAGATGAGAGACCTCATCCTCGCCGAGCGGGACCGGGGCACCACCGTGCTCTTCTGCAGTCACATCATACCGGACGTGGAGGCGCTCTGCGACAGGCTGGCCGTGCTGGTGGGCGGCCGCCGTGTGCGCGAGGGCAGCGTGCAGCAGTTGCTCTCCGCGCAGGTCCCCTCCGTGGAGGTGGTGGTGGAGGGGCTGAAGATGGAGCAGGTGAAGAACCTGGGCGTGGCGCTTGAATCCACGCAGGCCCTGGATGGGCGCGTGCTGCTTCAGGTCGCCGATTCGGACAGCCAGCGGCTGCTGGGGCAGGTGCTCGCGGCGGGCGGACGGGTCAACAGCCTCCAGGCGGCGAAGTTCTCCCTGGAGCAGCTCTTCATGGATGCCCTGAAGGATTCAGGGCGGGCGACGAGCGTCGGCGGGGAGATCAACACATGAGCGCGTTCGGCGCGATGGTCTGGAACGGGTTTCGCGAGGCGCGCCGCAACCGCGTCACGGTGGTGGTGGGCGCGTTCGCGGCGGTGGTGCTGCTGTCGTCGACGCTGGTGACGGAGGTGACGGTCGCCACGTTCGACCGCGTGCTCACCGACTTCGGCCTGGGGATGATGAGCCTCATCCTCGTCTTCCTCACCATCTTCCTGTCGAGCGGCCTGTTGAGCCGCGAAATCGAGCGGCGCACCATCTTCCTGGTGGTGAGCAAGCCCGTGTCGCGCTCGCAGTTCCTGCTGGCGCGGCTGGCGGGCAACATGCTGACGCTCGCCGTGCTGATGGCGGCGATGATGCTCATCTTCATCAGCCAGATGGCGCTGTTCATGGTGAGCGTCAACACCACGCAGCTCCTGGCGGTGGTGGGCCTGTGGTTCGAGCTGCTCGTGCTCACGAGCGCGGGCATCCTCTTCTCCAGCTTCGCGGGCCCCGCCGTCTCGGCCATCGCCACCACCGGCATCTACTTCGCCGGCCACCTGGCCAATGACCTGTTCGACATCGCGCGCAGGCTGGACGATGGCCCGGTGAAGACGGTGGCCACGGCGCTCTACTACCTGCTGCCCAACCTGGAGCGGATGAACTTCCGGCCCCAGGCGACGTACGCGCTGCCCGTGGACGCGTCGACGTTCTTCTCGGGCATCGGCTATGGGGTGGGCTGGGCCGCGCTGTTCACCGCCGCCGCCATCTTCATCTTCGAGCGGCGCGACTTCCGCTGAAGCGCCGTTGGCATGAGGGGTGACCGCCCGGTCCCCCTCGTGCATCACTGCGTGGCGCCGGCCGCCAGTCGCGCCTGCCGCAAGCCCTCTCGCGCGGGCGCCCAGTCGGGCCGCAGCCGAAGCGCCTCCTCCAGCGGGGCCACGGCTTCGCCCGCGCGTCCCAACCGAAGTAGCGTGCGCCCCAGCTCCAGCTGCGAGTCCGCGCGCCGGGGCGAAAGCCGCAGCGCCGCCTGGAAGCGCTCCACCGCCTCCTCCAATCTTTCCGCCTTGCGCAGGGCGAGCCCCAGGTTGTGGAGGACGACGGGCTCCCTGGGACGCAGCGCGTGGACACGCTCGAGCTGCGGGATGGCCAGGTCCATGCGCCCCAGCATGGCGTACGCGACGGCCAGGTCGCTCTGCGGCTGGTACAGCTGCGGCAGTGACGCCACCGCCACCTGCAAGTGCGGAATCGCGTCCTCCACGCGACGCGCCTTGAGATAGGACGCGCCCAGGTAGGCGTGGATGCTGGGCTCATCCGGCGTCTTCGAGAGGGTGTCCTCCCACAGCGAGATGTCATCTCGCCACGCAGGCACCCGCGCCAGGGTCAACGCGGCGAAGACCACCACCACGCCGCCGGCCACGAGCCCCACCGCCCGAACCTGCCCGGGCCAACGCTCGAGCACCCACTTCACGCCCGCCGCCACCAGCAGGCAGAAGCCCACGGAGGGCAGGTAGAGGAAGCGCTCCGCGTACGCCTCCACGCCACGCAGTTGCATGAGGAAGATGGGCAACAGGGGCGTCAGCAGCCAGACGCCTCCGGCGAAGGTGGCCCGGGACGCGCGCCACGAGCGCCACGACACGACGGCCAGGCCGAGGAGCAGGATGCCGCCCAGCACCATCTCCGAGGCCAAAGGAGTCACTCGCGAGGGAATCGTCACCACGAGCGGATGGGGCCAGAAGAGCTTCGCGCCCAACTTCCCCACCAACGCCAGCATGTGCAGCGGGTAGAGG
>NZ_SRLW01000179.1:0-20788 GCF_006518215.1 Myxococcus sp. AB025B | reverse complement strand
GGTGGAGGGGGGCGGGAGGGTGTCGGAGCACACGGTGGACGTGAAGCCGGGACGGGTCGGGTTGTTGGTGGTGAGGCGCTACTACTGACGTGACGGATTTGTTGTAGGGTGCGCGCCCCATGTCGGTCCTGGCCACGGTGGCCCTCTACTCACTCGTCGTCGTCATCGGTGCGCTGTTGGGCGCGCTGGTGGTGCTGTGGAACCAGCAGCAGACGCAGTTGGTCCGCTTCCTGGCCTTCGCCGCCGGCGTGATGTTGGGCGCGGCGTTCTTCCACATGCTCCCGGAGGCGTACGAGGGCGGAGGCTGGTGGGCCTTCGCGCTGGTGCCCGGGGGCTTCGTCTTCCTGTTGGTGCTGGAGCGCTACCTGGTGGCGCACGCGGGGGAGGACCTGCCCGGCGACCACATGTCCGGCCACGGCCGCCACACGGAGCCCGGTCAGGTGCTGGGGCTCACCGCGTTCCTCGGCCTGTCCACGCACACGCTGTTCGACGGAATCGCGCTGGGCTCGGCGGTGGAGGAGGGCGTGGGGTTGATGGCGCTCATCGCGATTGTCGCGCACAAGGTGCCCTCGGCGCTGTCGCTCGCGTCCATCCTGAAGACGGAGGGTCGCTCGAAGGGCTCCATCCTGCTGCTCTCCACGCTGTACGGGCTGATGGTGCCCGCCGGCGCGCTCATCTACTTCGGCTTCGACGCGGTGCTGCGCTTCGAGAGCATGGCGCCCAAGGCGCTGGCGTTCTCCGCGGGCACGTTCCTGTACATCGCCGTGTCGGACCTGCTGCCGCACGTGCACCGCCACGGCAAGGACCAGCCGGGCCGCAACGTGTTGGCGCTCTTCGTGGGCCTGGCGCTCATGTTCGCGCTGGCGCGGCTGGTGGGCCACCCGGCGCACTGAGGTCCTCGAGCCTCCCTGTCGTCGAGGAGGTTCGAGGAGGTGTTCGAGGTGGAGTGGACGCTCACGCCGCCGCCGCCGGCATGGTGGGCGCGAGCGAGCCCCGCGACAGGCACCGGGTGATGCAGGCGAGCAGCTCGGTCAGGTCCCCGGACTTCCTCAGGAAGACATCGCCCGAGAGGCTCGCGAGCCGCTCCATGCTGCTGTGGACGATGCGCGGCACGTGGCACAACGTCTCGTCGGCGCGCAGGTGCCGGCACAGCTCCAGGCCGTTCATCCCCGGCATCGACACGTCGGTGAGGATGAGGTCCGGGGGCAGCGCCTGCGCCAGCGCGAGGGCCATCTCGCCGTCGCGGGCCGAGGCCACCTCCCAGCCCTCACCCCGGAGGGCCTCGGTGTAGATCTCGAGCAGGGTGGAGTCATCGTCGACGAGAAGGATGAGAGCCATTGCGAGTGTCTCCAGCAGAGGCGGCCGAGCCGCTGTTCCACGGTCCTGGTGACGCGCCAGGGTGGAGGTGAATTCAAGGGGAGAGGCCTGGGGCACCACGACGTCGGAGGTGCGAGGTGTGTCTCCGATGTGGAAGGAGCGCGAGCGCCAGGCGAGCAACCTGCCGGGCGCTCGTGGCGGGGCCTGGGCCTCCGTGCGCTCGGTTCGGGCGTGAGACAGCGCCGGCCCCTGTCCGTCTGCCTGCCCTGTCGCTGCGCGAACGGGGGCGAGGGTGCACCCTCGGGAATGGTCGGTCCGAGCGGCGCGAGGTGCGCGGGGGCTCGTGGCCCGACGAGGAGGCGGACACGTCATGCTCACCGTGGGCGACCTGATGACCCGGGATGTCGTCACGCTGGACGAGACCGATGACCTGGTCCGAGTGGACGACCTGTTGAAGCTCCATCACATCCGCCACCTGCCCGTGGTGCGCGACGGCCGGCTGGTGGGGATGGTGAGCCATCGCGACCTGCTCCGCGCGCTGTCGCGGCAGCTCGCGGCTGCCGGCCACGAGCCCATCTCCGTCACCCGGCTCATGTCACGGGATGTGGAGATGGTGCGGCCGGACCTGCCGGTGCGAGAGGCCATCTACAAGCTCCTGGACCATCGCTTCGGCTGTCTGCCCGTGGTGGACCGCGAGCGCAGGCTGGTGGGCATCATCACCGAGGCCGACTTCATGCGCATGGCCGCGCGGCTGCTGACGGCCGCGGAGGCCCGTCGGGAAGACGCGACGGAGGCCTCCGCTCACTAGGGCGGGCTGGTGCGCGCGCATGCACGAGGACGCCTCCATGTCGGGTGACGGCTCCGCGCGCGACCCGTCGGAGCCCGCCTCTCGCCGACACAACGTGTGGGGCTGGTTGCCGGGCGTGGTGCTGCTGGTCGCCTTCACGGTGTTCGTGGTGCTGCGCTTCGGGGAGGAGAAGCAGTTCGCCCAGATGCTCCAGCGCGCGAGGCCGGAGTGGCTGCTGGTGGGCGTGGCGCTCCAGTTCCTCTCGTACCTGACGATGGCGGGATGCTGGCGGGTGGTGCTGGAGGTGGAGGGCGTGAAGGCGCCCTGGCTGCGCACCGCGAGCCTGGCCTTGATGAAGCTCTCGTTCGACCAACTGGTGCCCACCGCGGGCATCGGCGGCTCGGTGGTGGTGATGAAGGGGCTGCAGCGGGAGGGCGCGCCGCCCCGGGTGGCCACGGGCGCGCTGCTGGTCGACATGGTGTCGTTCTACCTGGCGCACGCGGTGGCCGTGGCGGTGTCCATCTTCATCCTCTGGTATCGCGCGTCGCTGCACGCGGCCCTCCTCGGACTGGCCACGGCCTTCGCGGTGCTCGCGTGCGCGGTGCCGTTCGGCATCCTCTGGCTGACGCGGCATGGTGGGTGGCAGCCGCCGCGCTGGGCACGTCGCATCCCGGGGCTCACCTCGCTGCTCGAGTCCATCTCCCAGGTGTCGCCCGCGCTGGTGCGGGACACCTGGCTGTTGGTCCGAGCGAGCGCGTTCCAACTCGCGACCTTCGCGCTGGATGCGCTCACCTTGTCGTGCATGTTCCAGGCGGTGGGGCACCCGGTGGACTTCGCCGCCGTGTTCGCCGCGTTCATGCTGGCGACGCTGGTGATGACCCTGAGCATCATCCCCGGCGGCGTGGGCACGTTCGAGGCCACCGCGGTGGGGACGCTGTCGTCGCTGGGCGTGCCGGTGGAGGTGGGGCTCACCGCGGTGATGTTGCTGCGCGGGTACACGCTGTGGCTTCCGCTGCCGCTGGGCATGGTGCTCCTGCGCCGGATGTTCGGGGGCCGCCTGCGCGAGGCGATGTCGGAGCGCTCGTCGCTGGTGTCACCCACGCACGAGCCCGCGTGAGGGCGAGGCACGCTTTGACTTGGCTTTCGAGCCGGAGGACCGGAGGATGCGCGCGCCCGAGCGGGCAAGCCTCCCATGGAAAAACGCACCGACTGGTATGAGCACCCCGAGTACTACGAAGCCATCTTCGGCACCGACACCGTGCGCGAGGTGGACTTCCTCCAGGCGCTGAGCGAACGGCACGGCACGGGGGGCAAGCAGTGGTTGGAGCCCGCGTGCGGCGCCGGTCGCCTGGTGGCCGAGGCCACGAGCCGGGGACTGAAGGTCACCGGTTACGACATCTCCGAGGCGATGCTCGCGCATGCGCGCAAGCGGCTGACGCCCGCGCGCCGCCGTCAGGTGAAGCTCTCCGTGTCGCGCATGGAGGAGTTCTTCGAGCCCTCGCTGGAGGGCAAGGTGGACGTCGCCCACAACCTGGTCTCCACCTTCCGCTACCTGGACAGCGAGGCGGCGGCGCTGGCGCACCTGAAGGGGACGCGGCGGCTGCTCAAGCCCCAGGGGCTCTACGTGCTGGGCTTCCACCTCACCGACTACGCGCGGACCACGGCCGAGCACGAGCGCTGGCTGGGGAAGGTGGGCAAGGACAAGGTCGTCTGCAACACGCACGAGGGCCTGCCGGACCGGCGCGCCCGCCGCTCGCCCATGCGCAACCGGCTGCGAATCACCGGGCCGGGGAAGGACTGGCTCATCGAGACGACCTGGTTCTTCCGGACGTACGACGCGGCGCAGGCGAACCGGTTGTTCCGCAACGCGGGCCTGCGCGCGGTGGCGGCGTATGACTTCGACTACGACCTGAGCGCGCCCGTCGAGCGCGGCAGTCGACGGTTGGACCGGGTCTTCGTCCTGCAGCCGGTGCCCTCGGAGGGCTCGGTGGTGGAGGTGAAGAAGCCCTCGATGGATGCGCGGAAGAAGGTCGCGCGTCGGGCGAGCGCTCCGCGGAAGTAGCCGGCGACGGAGCGCGCGTCCATCGGATGTTCCCCCTGTGTCAAACCCCTCGCGCCGCCGAGCGCGCGCGGGGTTTAGCACGGGCTTTGGGTGAACCCGGTCATGCAAGATTTGCGGAGGGAGGTCCAATCCCTCTCAGGCCGCGGCGCCCGCCTTCGTGAGGACATAGCAAAGCTCACGCAGCGCGGCCCTGCGCATGGAGGCCACGTCCGCGAAGCCCTCGTCGCGCGCGGCCTGCTCCAACTGCACCGGCACCATGCGCCCCTGGTTCTCCTCGAAGTACCAGGCCCACAGCGCGCCCTCGGTGATGCCCGCGTCCTCCAGCTTGGGCAGTGAAAGCCCCGCCGCGTCGAGCACCTGCTCCTTGTCGCGCGCGCGTTCCAGCAAGGCGGCGTACTCGCCCGTCAGTCGCAGGTGGTCGGCCAGGTGCCGCAGGACATCCGGCTCCATGAGCGCCTCCACCCAGCGCACATGGGACTCGTCCCGCAGCAACCGGGCGACGTCGTCCACGTGCTGCTCCGTCTTCCACCGCTCGAAGGACTCCGGCGTGAGGTGCCGCTCGTGGCTCAGCGCCTCCTTCGTCGCGTGCAGCTCCCATGCATCCGGGACGCGCCCCAGCCGTCTTGCCTCCTCCACCGCGAGCGCTCGCGCCATGCTCGCCCGTCGCGCGTCCTTCAGCTCTCCGCGCAGGCGAAGCTCATCGAGGAGCGCCTCGATTCCCAGGCCATCCGAGGCGCGTGCCGTCTGTCGAAGCGGCTGCCGCGCCGCGCGCCGTCGCGCCTCCTCCCACGCATCCGTGTGCTGGAAGGGGAAGCGGGTCTCCTTGGGCGAAAGGCCCGCCTCCACGCGCGCGCGAATCATGCGCAGCATCGCCACCGCGTCCGCGCGCTTCACGTCCACGCGCCCCTTCGGAAGCCAGGCCTCCAGCGCCTCCACTTCCGCGCGAGGAAATCCCGACAGCAGCTTCGGCCACGCGCGCTCCACGTAGAAGAGCGCCTTGGCGCGCTGCTCGAGTGAGGCGCGAACAGGCTCGCTCACCACACCCGCTGCCTGCGCCGCCGCGAGCGTGGCGCGGATGTTGACCATCGCCTCGGATAGGGGGCGCCAATCATGCTCGGCGCTCGCGTGCGCCACCGCGACCTCGTCATCGTCCTCCAGCACGCCTTGACGGAAATCCTCGAAGACGGAGCCCACGCCCTCCATGCCGAAGGTGGCCAGCTCCGAGGCCCGCAGCGCGCCCATGCTCGAGGCCCCGAAGACATGGATGCCCTCCGACATCGCCCAGAGGATCTCCTTGTGCCAGACCGCCGGCACGTGCTCGAAGAACCCGTCGATGATGCCCAGGGCCACCGGCTTCTCGCACGCCGCGCGGTAGACATCGCCCTGCTGCGCGGGAGGCAGATACACCGCGTCGAGCTCCAGCTTCGCCTCCTCGGCGCGCAGCGTGGGGCCGGTGAAGATGAAGACCTTCATCGCGCGCCTCCGCGCATCACCTGCTGGGCCCGTGGGCCGGGCTGATATCCGGGCGCCTCGTGCGTCGTCTCCAGCCCCGGCACCACCACCCGCACGACGGGCAGCCCCAGCTCCGGCTTCGTCAGGTCCACCGCCACCACCTGGCTTGCGCCCACCGAGCGCACCTTCGCGAGCACCCACGCGAGGTCCTCCTCGAACGTGTCCGCGTCGTGATGGGGCGCTTGTTGGAACTCGCGCACCGAGGGCTCCTCGGCCAGCCGCTTGCGCAGTCGCTCCGCCGTCACGCCTTCGCGCGCGGCCTCGTATGCCTTGCGGTGCAGGTCGTCTCGTGCCCCGCTGATGCGCGTGAGTCGACTCTGCGCGGCCTCCGTCAGGGCGCGCATCAGGGCCACCGCTCGCGAGGGATGACAGCCCATGCCGCCCGCCACCGCGACGGGGCGCAGCGGCTCCGGCTCCCGGTCGACGATGTAACAGCTGAACGCGGGCACGCCGACGTCGCTCGTCGTCTCCCAGACGCCCACGGCCACACCCGCGCGCTCGTAGAGGTCCAGCACCTGGCGACACCCGGCGTCGTCCACCGAGTCCAGCTTCAGTCGCGTGGCGGCCTGGGCCTGCTCTCCACGCACCTGCCAGAGCGCCGTCGCGTCGCGCTCCACCACTTCACACAGCCCATGCAACATCGCCTCGAGCACGTGGTTGCCGGACGCCAGCCCATTGCTGCTCATGAGGAACGCGCCGCTCCCCGTGGGCAGGGGCAGCGTGAAGTCCGTGTGCACCAGGTCGAAGGGCAGCCACAGCGGGCCCGCGCCCAGCAGGTCCACGCCCTCCACCCAGAGCGTGCGCCAGTTGGGATGGAACAGGCTCACCGACAGCCGAGGCAGCCTGTCCACGTCGACCACGGGCGCGCGGAAGCGCAGCTCGTTGTACGTGGCCAGCTTCAGGGGCAGGGTGACGTGCTCGGCGTGGTACGCCTCCACCGACTCCATCAGCCCGGACGCCTTCGCCGCGGCGAGGCTCGTGCCCTTTCCTTGCGACACCGCCAGCGAGCGCGCGTTGGGCCGCGTCACCATCACCACGGGGAGGCCAATCGTGTCCAACCCCGTGACGTTGGCGACGCGGGTGATGCCCATGACGGGCATGAACCGTTGCACGCGCTCCAGCGTCTGCTCGGGTGTCATCACCCGGTGGGTCCCCTGGCGGAACTGCTTGGACGTCCCGGGGGACGCGCTGCTGGTGTCGAAGGTGAAAGGGCGCATCAAGGCTGGGGGTCGGGATTGCGGTAGACGGGGCCCTGCTCGCCGGCCTTCAGGTTCGCGCCCGGGCTGTAGCTCAAGAGGATGCTGTTGAGGTTGAGCAGGAAGCAGGTGATGGGCTCGGCGGCGTCGGACAGGTTCTCGGCCGCCGTGCTCGTGGGCGCCGCGACGTAGGCGGGCACCGGGAGGTTGGCGACCACCGTCTCGTTCTTCAGGAGCGTTTCCAGATCTCCCGTCAGGCTCTTGTCCTTGGGGGACAGCTTCTGGGCCTTCTGCCACTCCTCGGGCTTGAGCCAGTAGATGTTCCCGTCCGGCGCGTAGATGAGCAGATCCGACTGGTCCACCGAGCACTCCAGGCGGGCCTCGATGCGGGGGAACTCGGTGTCGTTGTTCTTGGGCGCGGCGATGACGGTGGCGGGCTTGATGTTGTCATCCAGTCCGGAAATCTCGAGGACGTCCGGCGCCGGCTGGGAGAGGCCGATGGAGCCGTCGCTGCCCTCGATGCGGAAGTTCATCTTGCTGGTCACGTTCTCGGGCAGGTTGGGACTGCGCGACGGGACGCCCCACACGGTGACCTGGGTGGAGAAGCCCTCCAGCAGCGTGACGCGCTCGGGCTTGAAGAAGAAATACACATACGGGCCTGCCATGCGCACCTCGGAGACAAGGCCACGGGCCCCGAGGCCCTGGCGGGTGGAAGGAAGCACCTGCGGTCAATCCAGTTACAGATAGCAGAGCCGCCGGGCCGACTCACAGGCCTGGAGGAGCGCGCTCCGCGCTTCCTCCTCCCGGCCCGCGTCCGCCAGCGCCAACGCCTGCGTCAATCCCTGTGTGAGCACGTCCGGCTGCCGCTGCTGGTGGGCCTCGAGCATCGCCCGGGCCTGCTCCAACGCCTGGGCCAGCGCCCCTTCCGAGAGCTCCACGGCGAGCAGGGGCCAGCGCGCGAGCCATTGGAAGGGGTACACGAGCGAGAGCGCCTGCCACAGCCGCAGCGACTCCGTGGCGGCCTGTCTCGCGGAGACGAGGTCCTGGGCGCGCGAGGCCACCCAGGCCCGGGTGGCGTGCGCCGCGCCCAGGTAGTCCGACATGCCGGAGCGTGTCGCCAGCTCCAGCGTGCGCTCCGTCGCCTCGCTCGCCTCCGCCACCCGCTCCCTCAAGCGGAGGATGACGGTGAGGTAGGTAAGACAGCGCGTCTGCAACGTCACGTCTCCCTGCCGCTCGGCTCCGCGCAGGGACTCCTCCATCCAGCTCTGTGCCTCATCCAGCGCGCCATGGAAGAGCAACACCATGGCGACCACGCACCGGGCCCCCGCGTGCTCCGCTTCCCCCTCGGACTCCAGCGCCGCTTCCGCGTAGGCCCGGGCGTGGGCCACGGTCTCTGTCGATGCTCGATAGCGTTCGCTGCGCAGCTGCATCTGCACCAGCGAGTTGAAGAACCGCGCGCGCTGCAGCGGCGTGCCGTGGGCCTTCATCACCGGACGCACTCCCTCCACCAGGGCCCGCATCTCGTCGAGCTGGGCCAGCCAGTAGTGCACGGTGATGCGCTCACCCTGCAGCTGCACCCACTCGTGCCACCACGCGGCCTCCAGCTGTCCGGGCGCGGAGGAGACGCTGTCGGGCATGGGACCCAGCTCGGCCTGGGCCTGGGCATACACCCGCAGCGCTTCCTCGTTCTGATGGTGCGTCTGCAAGGACTTGCCCACCTTCCGCAGCACATTGGCGCGACGGACACGCTGGGTCTGCTCAATCCGTGCCAGGGCGTGGAGGAAGGCCTGACGCGCGGCCTGCTGACGTCCGGTGAGCGCGAGCACCTCGCCCAGCGATTCCCAGACGACATCCAGCGCCACTCGGGGCGCGTCCGGGCCGGACGCATGCGCGTTCCCCGAGGACGCCGCGGCCTCGCGCAGCGCGGACTCGTAGAAGGAGATGGCGTCGCCATTGGCATACGCCGCGCGTGCCGCGTCCGCCGCGCGCGCGAACCAGCCGCTGGCCCGCTCGGGCACTCCCGCGCGGGACCAGTGGTGGGCGAGCCCCGCGGCCAGCGGCGTCAGGCCCGAGGGTGAAGTCGCGCCTTGCATCTCCAGTCGCTCCGCGCAGCGGTGGTGCAGCACGCGCCGTCGCGTGTCGGCGATGCGCGCGTAGGCCACCTCGCGCAGCTTGTCGTGCACGAAGCGCAGCCGGCCTCCTCCGGACTCCTCCAACACCTGCCGACGCCGCAGCTCCTCCACGGCCTCCGCGCTCGCGCCCTCCGGCAGCGCGGCGGCGGACAGCAGCAGCTCTTCATCCAGCTCTCGCCCCAGCACCGAGGCGACCTCCGCCAGCGCGCGCCCGTGCTCGCCCAGGTCCGACAGGCGCCGCTCGATGAGCTCGGCGATGCTGCCGGGCAGGGGCAGGGGACGGCCGCCGGCGCTGCCTTGCGCCTCGAAGAGCCACTCGCCGGACGGCGCGCGGAAGAGCAGGCCCGCGTCGATGGCGGCGCGCAGGTACTCCGCGATGAAGAAGGGGTTGCCGCTCGTCTCGTGCACCAGCGCGTCGACGAAGGGCTCGGGCACCTCGCGCAGCGCGAGCATGCCGCGCACCATCTGCCCCGCGCTCCTCGCGTCCAGCCGGCCCACCTCGACGCGCACCGCGTCGGACGCGCCCACCACCTCGCGCAGGGCCTGGCCCATCTGGTCCATCCGGTAGGTGCCCACGAGCAACACCGGCCGCTTCGCCAGGTGCCGCGCGTCCAGCTCCAACAGGAAGCTCAGCGTCAGCTCGTCCGCCCACTGCAGGTCATCCAGCACCAGCAGCAGCGGCTGCGCCTCCGCCAGCGCGCACAGCGTGTCGCGCAGCGCCGACAACACGCGCAGGCGCGCCTCCTGCGCGGGCAGGGCAGGGGGCTCGGGCAGCTCGCGCTGGCCGGGCAGCTGCGACAAGGACGGCTCGTACGCCTCGAGCACGCGGCCCCGTGGACCCAGCAGCCGCGCCGACTCGGCCACGCCGCGCTCGTTGCAGCGGTCCGCCACCGCGAGCAGCAGCGGACGCAGGGGTTGGAGGGGCGCGGCGTGTAGATCCGTGCCGCCCTCGCCCATGGCCACGCACTCGCCCGTCACCACCGCCATGCGCCGCCAGCCCGCCTCCGCCGCCAGCTCCAGCGCCAGCCGCGTCTTGCCCGCGCCGCTCTCTCCGCCGAGGAAGACCCGGCCGCCCTGGCCTCGCGCCGTCGCGTCGAGCGCCGCCAGCAGCCGGCCCAGCTCACCACCGCGTCCCGACAGGTCCGGCCGATACAGATAGGCCGGCGTCCGGGGCACCGCGGCGGCGCCCTCCTCACCGTGCTCCGCGCCCAGGGCCTCCAGCGCGGACGACACGTCCTCCGCGTACCCGGGCCGCTCCTGGGGGCGCTTGGCGAGCAGCCGCAACACCAGCGCGTCCAGCGCCGCGGGCACGCCCTCCACGCGCAGGCCCGGCGGCACGGGCGTCAGGTGCAGGTGCTGATGGGGCAGCGGCCCCTCGCGGCCGGGGACGAAGGGCGGCCTGCCCGTGAGCTGCTCGTAGAGGATGCAGCCCAGGGCGTAGAGGTCCGCCCGCGCGTCCACGTAGTCGCCCCGGAGCTGCTCCGGCGCCATGTACGTGTCGCTGCCCACCACCACGCCGCTCACGTCCAGCGTCTCGCGCCCCCGTGAGCCCCCGAAGCGCGCGGCGATGCCGAAGTCCACCAGCACCGGCGTCCCATCCGGACGCAGGAAGACGTTCTCCGGTTTGAGATCCCGGTGCACCAGCCCGTTGCCGTGCAGGAACGCCAGCGCCGAGCACAGCCGCCGGGTCAGGTTGAGCGTCGTCTTCAGCCGCTCGCCGTCCAGCGCTCCCGTCCCCGGCGCGGGCGTGGCCAGCCGCAGCGTCTGTCCCCGGAGCAGCTCCATGGCGTACCAGGGCAGCCCCCGCGTCACGCCCTCCGCGACGATTCGCACCACGCCCGGGTGCCGGAGCCGACGCAACGCATGGATTTCCCGACGGATGCTGGCCAGCGGAACCTCCGAGGCCGCGCGCACCGTCTTCACCGCCACCGCCTCGCCCGTCTCAGGATGCCGCCCCCGGTAGACGACGCCCATGCCCCCCTGTCCGAGCACCTCGAGCAGCTCGTACGGACCGATGGTCGCCCCCACCCCAGGCAGCGTGGGAGGCCGAGAAAACTCCGTCATAAGGGGCGTCGAGCATAGCGAGCCCCCCTCACAAGTCTCACCTGCGTCGCGTTGGGACGCGGCTGCGTACCAGTTGGACGCGGTTTCGGGCCCCTGGAGGCCCCTTTCGGAGCCAAACCCCTGAAAAGACGTGAAATGCGTGTCTGGCATGAATCACGCATCGGATTCCGACGCGGCGCCACGGGAAACCGGGTGCCCAGCCGTCAGCGAGGTTCGGGAACGCGGAAGGAGGGGCCGCTCCTTCCGCGTTCTTCATCTCCGCTACACTGCCTCCCCTCCGATGCGGCCCTTGGCGGGTACTCTCGGATGGCACCGGACGGAGGCGAGTGGATGCACGAGGAGATGCCGCAGCTCATGAGCGCGCTGCGGGGGGCGAAGGATTTCGAGACCGCGGCGACCACCACCCTCAAGCACATGTTGGCCGTGGCGCAGGACGCCGTTGCGTCCAGTCGGTACGCAGCCCGAGCCCGCGTGCTTCGCGGAATCGTCCATCTGCGCCCGGGGGAGGCCTACCGGCGCCTGGCCGCGCTGGATGTGGGCGCCACTGAGATTACGGATGCGAGTGTGGGGACGCCCTTCTTCACGTCGGCCACGGCGTGGCGGGCGGTGGTGGAGCATCGCTGCGCGGTGTCCATCGACGTCAACGTGGGCACGGTGCAGCCGCACGCGCCGGACGCCCCGGTGACGGGTGACCCGGGGCTGGCGGGGTTCCACAGCAACGAGAGCCGTCAGCGCTTCCTGGGCCGCCACGCCACGCACGTGTGCGTGCTGCCCCTGCGCACGCCGGGCGGCAGCATCGAGGGGATGATCTCCCTGGAGGCGGACTGCCTGGCCGCCATGGGGCAGGAGTTCGTCTGGCGCGAGTCGGGCGAGCGGCTCCAGCTCCTGGCGGACGTGGCGGCGCCGTACCTGGCCGGCCTGCCGCAGCGCCCGGTGGCGACCCCGGAGGTGGACGAGTACCTGCCGGTGGTGGGGCGCTCCATGGCGGAGCTGTTGCCCATCCTGCGGGTGTTCGCGCTGCAGGACGAGACCATCCTCATCAGCGGCGCGACGGGCGCGGGCAAGTCCCGGCTGGCGCGCTGGTGCCACGAGCGCTCCAACCGTCGGGGCAAGCCCTTCGAGACGTTGGACCTGGTGACGGTGCCCGAGGACCTCCAGATGGCGGAGCTCTTCGGCTGGAAGAAGGGCGCCTTCACGGGCGCGGTGCGCGACGCGCCCGGCAGCGTGGCGCGCGCGGACGGCGGCACGCTGTTCATCGACGAAATCGACAAGCTGTCGCTCAAGGCGCAGGCGGGTCTGCTGCACCTCTTGGAGTCGCGCAGCTACCGCCCGCTGGGCGAGGGCACCGGTGAGCGTCAGGCGGACGTGCGCTTCATCATCGGCACCAACGCGGACCTGCACGCCGAGGTGCGCGCGGGCCGCTTCCGCGAGGACCTCTACTACCGCGTCAACGTGCTGCCGGTGCGCATGCCCGCGCTGCAGGAGCGCCAGGACGAAATCCCGCTCTGGGCGCAGTACATGGTGAACCGTCGCCACCGTGAGCGCTCTCCCGAGGGCAGCGCGCGCGTGACGCCGGACGCGGAGCGGCTGCTGGTCGGCAGCGCGTGGCCGGGCAACCTGCGGCAGCTCGACAACATCGTGCGCCGTGCGTACACGCTGGCCATGGTGGAGCACGCCGTGTCCGGTGGTGAGCTGGTGCTCCACGAGAAGCACGTGGCGCGCGCGCTCGACTACGAGCAGGCGCCGGGTGGCAAGCCGCTGCCGGACGCGCTCAAGGCGGCGGCGCAGGCCTTCGTCGCGGAGGCGCGCCGTCGCAACGCGCCCCTGGACTTGGACCTTGCGGACGCGTTCCGGGGACTGGTGCTGGGCATGGCCATCCGGCAGGTGGGGCGCGATGACGGCTTCAAGCTGTTGGGCCGCGAGAGCCTGGTGAAGAACCGCAACCACCACAAGGCGCTCAAGCGCGAGCTGGAGAAGGTGGAGGCGCTCTACAAGGCGCTGGGCGAGGACGCCTCGCCGTTCGCGGACCTGCTCTCCGAGGACGAGGCGGCCTGAGTCGACGCCAAGTGGCCCGCGGTACAATGCTCGCGCAGAGGAGCCATTGCTAGCTTCCGAGAGACACGACACTCGGGGGTGAGAACGGTGAAGCTCCTCTCTCAATGCGCCATCGTCACGGGTGGTGCGCAGGGAATCGGTCTGGCCGTCGCCTCGCGGCTCATGCGCGAGGGCACCCACGTGCTCGTTTTCGGACGCACGGAGACGAAGGTGGTGGAGGCGGCCGAGCGTCTCAACCGCGAGGCGGAGGGTCGCGCGCGCGCCGTCCCTTTCGCCGGAGACGTGTGTCGCGTGGATGACGTCGAGCGCGCCCACGAGCGCGCCACGCGCGAGCTGGGGCTGCCCGGCATCCTGGTGAACAACGCGGGCACGGTGTCGCTGTCGCTGCTGATGGACCTGCCCGAGGACGAGCTGGACCGGCTGTTCGCGGTGAACCTGAAGGGCCCCTTCCTCTGCTTGAAGACCTTCGCCCGCGCGCTCATCGCCCGGAATCAACCGGGCGCGGTCGTGAATGTCTCGTCGCTGTGTCAGACGGTGGTGTCGGAGGGGCTGGGGCACTACAGCGCGTCCAAGGCGGCGCTCGCCCAGCTCTCACGCGCGGCGGCGCTGGAGCTGGGGCGTCACAACATCCGCGTGAATGTCGTCGCGCCGGGCGCCACCCACACGCCCCAGGCCGCGGCCTTCATCGAGGGGCCGACGATGCACCGCGAGCTGTTGGCGCGAACGCCCCTGGGGCGCGCGCACGCGCTGGCGGACGAGGTGGCGCGGGTGGTGCAGTTCCTGTGCTCCGAGGACTCCGGCTGGGTGACGGGCGAGAGCCTGGACGTGGACGGCGGCAACCACCTGCGCGGGCTGCCCAACTACTGGGAGGCGCTGAACCCGCCCCGGTAGCCGCCCGACGGCGGGGAGATTCCCGTCGCGCCCCGGGCCAGCTCGTCGCACACGAGCGCCTGGAGCCGGAAGGCCATGCGCGCCTCCTGGATGATTTCGCGCGCCTCGTCCTCCTCCAGCTCCAGGCCGTCGATGCGCGAGTGCAGCCGCACGCGCAGCGCCGTCAGCTCGTCGGGCGTGGCGGAGCCGTGGAACAGCGTGCCGCGGGAGTCCTCGAGCTCGAAGGCGCTCGCGACGAGGCGCGAGCGCTCCGGCGCCGTGAACAGGTCCAGCACGCACCGCGCATAGACGTGCGCCACGAGCAGGTGCGGCGCGTCCTCGGCGACCTCGCGCAGGCGCTCGGCGTGCAGCCGCGTCTCCACGCACGCGAAGGTCTCCGTGCGCGTCTCGCCGCAGAAGTACGCCAGGTCCGCCTCCAGCGCGTCCGCGCGCCGCAGCTCCGGCATCAGCAGCACGGGCGTCAGCGACGTGCGCGCGGCGCGGGGCAGCACGCTCTCGTACGTCGCGTAGAGCATGTGGAGCTGGCGCAGGTAGCTGACGTAGTGCTGGGCGCGGACGTACTGGCCGTAGATGCCTTCCCACGAGCCGCCGAAGAGCGACTGGAGGAACACGGAGCGCTCGGCCTGCTCATGCGCTCGCGCGGTGCCTTCCGTGAGCAGCACGGACAGTGGCGCGGAGGCGGGGGCCACGGGCTGGAGGGCCTCTGCCTCGCTCTCGCTCAGTCGACGCACGCGCGCGGACTGCTCGTTGCGCGGCAGACGCAACGTCCCGGTGGCGCTCACTGCTTCCACCCGCCGAACGTCGGGGCCTGCATCGACGGCGCGCTCTCTGCCTCGTCGGCGTGCGAGCGCTCGGGCTCGTCCAGGTTGTGCACTGCCTCCGCCAGCGTCATGCCGATGGCGCGCAGCACTTCCTCCTCGACACGAATCGTCACCGGCCCCATCGCCAGGTGGATGTGACCGCAGGTGCAACGCGTCACCTCGGCGCATGGTCCCCGCGCGAGCACCTTCTTGCCGCATCCCTGACCGAGCATCGCGTGTCTCCTTCTTGATGATTTTGATTTTGATTATCGAAATCAACAAGATGATGCGCGAAACGTGTCCGGGAGTCAATCCCGAGGGGCGTGGTGAGCTGGAGGACGGGGTCGCGGGAGTCTGCCCCTCGCAGGGCTACTCGATGACGGTGGGCTCCTTTTCGTCGGGAGTGTCGACGATGGTCGTCTCGTCGACGTCGTCAGCGGAGTTGGCGCCCAGCGGCTGGCGCTCCTTGTCACGCAGGCCCGCGAGGACGCTGTCGCCGTTGTCGGCGGTCTTCAGCTCCGCGTAGCGCGCACGCTCGTAGCGCCTGGCGTGTCCCTCCTGGAAGAAGAAGGACTCCGCACCCAGTCGGAAGCGACCGTCCCTGATGCGGTATCTCAGCCTGTGCTCATCGGGAGCCAGGGGGACGACGGCCGAGTCCATGCGCGCGAACGTCCCCACGCCGTCGCCGTCGAGCTTCAGCACGAGCACGCCGTCCTGGGGAAACTTCTCGTACTTGTTGTTGAGCTCCCGCGTGAGCGCGTAGTCGAGCACCATGTAATCGCCCTGCATCAGCGAGCGTGGGTCCCGGGGCGCGAGCTCCAGCAGGATGCCCTTGCCGGTGGCGAGCACGCGCTCCTTCTGGACCGTGAGACCCAGCGGCACGGCGAGCGCGAGCAACAGTCCGACGAAGAACAGGGGCGAGCGCATCAGCGTGCCTCCACGGGGGACGGCGCCTGGGGGAAGCGGCGTGAGAGGAAGAGTCGGAGGCCGAGCAGGATGAGCCCGCTGCCCATGAGCGCGAGCGCCTTCGCGAGCAAGGTGACGCTCAGGTCGTAGTAGTACCAGGCGCCCGAGGCGAGCAGGAACGCGGTGGCGATTCCCACCATCAGGCTGCTGCGCCGATGGAAGCCGAGCGCCATGAGCCCCACCGCGCAGATGACCGTGGGCGTGTGGACCGTGAGGAGGGCGACGAGCGTGAGCGCGGCGAAGACGGCCGCGCCATGGGCTCCGGAGGGGGCCAGGTCGTGCTCCCGCATGATGTGCCACACGGTGTAGAGGGTGATGGCGGTGAGGCCCAGCGTGAGCAGGGGCATCGGCAGCGTCAGGGACCACTCGTGGGTCTCGACGAGGAACGACGCGAGGCGCGTGAGCATCGCGGCGGGCAGGCCGCAGGCGAGCGCGAAGCTGACGGGGCCGACGAGGTCTCCGTGCTTGCCGGTCCGCAACCTCGCCTGTTGCAGGAAGAGCCAGTGGAGCAGTCCCGTGCACGCGAGCAGTCCCAGGTCCATGACCTGCCCGGACACCAGCTCCAGCAGGAGATAGAGGCTCGCCGCGCCCGCGCCGAGCGTGGCGAGGAAGCGCAGGGTGGCGTCCGGGTAGACGAAGAGCAGGACCAGGCAGAGGACGAGGCCGGCTCCGACACCGGCATTGTCCGAGCCCAGTTGAGCGACCCCGGCCCCTGCCATGCCCACGCCGGCGAGCGTCAGCGCGAGCGTGAGCTGCTCCAGGAAGACGCCATGGATGGTGCGCCGGAGCGCGACGGCGGCGATGACGAGGACGATGCCTACGACGGCGAACACCTCCTCTTCATCCCAGAGCCCCACGCAGGCGAAGAAGCTCAGCAGGAAGACTGCGGCCAGCCAGGCGCCGAAGGCGGCGAAGGCCTTCACGAACCAGGGCGAGGCGGTGCTGGTGCGCTGGTGCACCTCCAGCGTGGAGCGGGCGCGGGACCCGGCGAGCTCGTCGACCTGGCCTTCTCGTCGCAGACCCTCGAGGACCTGTTGGATGGATGGGCGCAGGGACATGTCAGGACTCCTCGGAGGCGCCCGTGGCGCGGGCCTCGGCGCGCAGCCAGCTGACGGCGATGGCGACCTGGATGATGATGAGGATGGGGAGGATGAAGAGTCCCAGCTCGTCCTTCGTGCCCTCGAACACCACGCGGCCCAGGCCCGTCGTCACGAGCGTCATCGCCGAGAGCGCGCCCAGGGTGAGCAGGAACAGCTCGCCGCGCAGGTGCCGGTGGAGCGCGTACTCCGCGGCGAAGCTCCCGAGCAGCAGCACCAGGGCGGCGAGCCCGCTGAGGCGGACCTCACTGGGGATGATGATGAACGACGTGCCGACGGCGAGCAGGGGCAGCACGGCCATCGTCGCGAGGACGCGGGGCAGCCAGCGGCCCCGCAGCCAGGAGACACCCTGGTTGGCGAAGTGCTCGTGGGTGGCCCACGCCAGGCCATTGAGCATCCCGAGCACCACGGCGAGCCAGCCCTTCGCTGTGTCACCCCCTCCGAGAACCTGGTCCTGGAACAGCGCGATGCCGGTGTTCGCGAGCACGAGGAAGAGCAGCCACAGGGGCGGAAAGCGCGCCGCGAGCACCCAGGGCAGGATGAGCGCGGCCCAGCCGACGAACAGCTCGAACGCGTCCGCGCCCGTCTGGTACGCCTGCCCGTAGACGGCCAGCATCGCGCCGACGAGGACCGACGAGGCGAAGAGGCTGCACTGTCCCGCGAGCGTGTCACCGAGCCTGCGCGCGAGCAGCGCGGTGCCGAGGATGCCGACGCCGATGAGCCCCAGCTTGGCGAAGCGGTGCATCTGCGCCCAGTTGTAGGCGAAGAAGTAGATGACGCCGGAGAGCACCAGCAGCGCGCCCAGGCCGAGCAGCACGGTGGAGATGAAGCGCCGCCACGCATCGGACGTCGGTGAAGCCGTGGAGAGCGCGAGCGCGCGCTCCAGGGCGTCGGGAGGAATGACGCGGGCCTCGGCGAGCGCGCGCAGTCGCTCGGGTGTCGCATCGAGTTCGAGCAGGTCTTTCGGCACGCTCGGAGTCTATCCAAGAGTCGTACCCGACCGGGGCTCTCCTCGGCACGAGGCGCGGGGACACGCGGTGGGATGGCCGCCTGCCCACGGGTTGTGCAGCGCGCTGCACACCGGGAAGGGTGGTATACGCAGCCGTGCACGGCGGTCTTCCGCCCGTGGAGAGGTGCACATGCCCGAGATTCCGGACGAGGTCCACGCGCGCATCCAGGCGCTCTGCGCCGAGGGGGATGAACTCGCCGAGAAGGGCGACCCCGCCGCGGCGCTGCGGTCCTTCCAGGCCGCGTTCCAGCTCATCCCCGAGCCGTGGATGGAGTACGAGGCGACCACGTGGGTCTGCACGGCCATCGGCGACATGCTCTTCCAGATGGGGGAGTTCTCGCGAGCCCGCGCCGCGCTCAAGGACGCCGTCCACGCGCCCGATGGCCTGGGCAATCCGTTCATCCACCTGCGGCTGGGGCAGTGCGAGTTCGAGCTGGGCGACCTGCGGCGCGCCGGTGACGAGCTGGCACGGGCCTTCATGGGCGCGGACAAGGAGATCTTCGAGCAAGAGGACCCGAAGTACCTGCGCTTCCTCGAGACGTTGCTGCGTCCCGCCCAGAAGTCCTGATGGCCCCGCGGCCTGGAGCGCGCCATGTTCCAGGTGGGACGCAGTCGTCTCGTTCGTGTCGTCGCCTGTTGTTGGGGGATGGTGCCCGCACCGGCCCTCGCTCGAACCGCGCAGCCCGTGGCCTCGCCCATGTCCACCTCTCCGGTCGTCACCGTCCCTGAACCCCACGCGCTCGCGGAGCGGTGGGACCAGGTCCATCTCGCGTCGCTCCCGGTGGCGCCGCTCGTCCGTCACGCCGATGTGGAGCGACACCTGAAGGACTTGAAGGCGCGCTCACCCGACTTCTTCCGGCTCGAGGTCGTGGGGCACTCGGTGGAGGGGCGCGCGCTCCACCATGTCGCGCTGGGCACGGGCTCGCGTCACGTCCTGCTCTGGTCCCAGATGCACGGGGACGAGCCCACGGCGACCACCGCGCTGTTGGACCTGCTCGAATACCTGAGGACCCACCGTGACGAGCCCTGGGTGGCGAGGCTGCTCTCCACGCTCACGCTCCACGCGGTGCCCATGCTCAACCCGGATGGCGCCGAGCGCTTCCAGCGCCGCAACGCGCAGGGCATCGACATCAACCGCGATGCGCTCGCGCTCCAGACGCCCGAGGCACGGACGCTCAAGAAGCTGCGTGACGAGCTCCAGCCGTTCATCGGCTTCAACCTGCACAACCAGGGCTGGCGACACGGGGTAGGGGACACGGGCCGGCCCGCGTCCATCTCCGTGCTCGCGGCCGCGTTCGACAAGGCGCGGAGCGACAACCCCGGACGGCTGCTCGCGAAGAAGGTCTGCGCGGTGATTCGCGACGCGGTGGAGACGCTCGCGCCCGGACAGGTGGGGCGCTACGACGACAGCTACGAGTCGCGGGCCTTCGGCGACAACATGACGCGCTGGGGGACGCCCTCGGTGCTCATCGAGACGGGGGCGTGGACCTCACTGCCGCCGGACGAGCCCCTGGTGCGACTCAACTTCGTCGCGCTGGCCACGGCGCTCGATGCGCTCGCCAGTGGTCGGGCCGAGTCGGCGGATGTCTCGCGCTACGAGTCCATTCCCCAGAACGAGAGCTCCGGCATGGTCCATCTGCTGCTCCGGGGCATCGGCCTGTTCGGCGCGGACGGAAGGCCCTTCACCGGCGACGTGGGCATCGCCGTCAACCGGGCCGTGCGCGCCAAGGGCAAGAAGCTCGTGCTCGCGCACGTGGGGAAGATTGAAGAGCTGGGAGATTTGCGCGTCCTCGGCGCCGTCGAGACGGTGGATGGCGCGGGCCTGTTCGCGGTGCCGCTGTCAGGGAAGAGCTCCAGGCCGGGCGACACCTACCGCCTCACGCAGCCGGCGCGACAGGCGCTGTCCCTGGGGCAGCGTGGGGACCTGATGCTCCTCCGTCCGCTCGACGCGGCGGAAACGTACCGTATCGAGCGCATCATCCGCTTCGACCCGTGAGCCGCACACGCCGCTCCGACGATACTCCGCGCGTCCGCATCGCCGAAGGTCGCCCGCTTCGTGGGCGTCCTCCGTCTCGTCTCCAGCACGTCGTGGAGGTCCACGGCCATCCGCGGCATCGACGCGGGCGCGGCTCGCTACGGCGCTCCGCTCGCGGCCAGGAACAACTTCAGCTCTGGGAGCACGCGCTCGGGACGCTCCTGATGCGGACTGTGGCCCGCGTCCACGCGCACCAGCCTCGCATCCGGAAAGCGGCGGGACGCCTCCTCGGCGAGCGACAGGGGCAGCACGTCCTCGCGCTCACCCCAGACCAGGAGCACCGGCGCCGTGACTTCACCGAGCCGCTCCCGACGGTGGAACACCGGCCCCATCAGCGGCACCAGGCTGTCGAAGGCCCGCGCCGCCTCGTCGTGCCCACCCGGCGCCGACATCAGCTCGTAGTCGAGCGCGCCCAGCCGCTCCCCCAGCGGCGTCGGCGCGGGCGGCATCATCCGCGCCCAGGCCCAAGGCCCCAGCGAGCGCGCCAGCCGCTCCGGCCCCGCGCGGAAGAAGGCCCGCGCCTTGCGCGCCATGTCCGGCCCCAGCCCCATCGCGTCCACCAGCACCAGCCGCTCCACCGGCACGCGCGAGCGCAGCGCCAGCTCCACCCCCACCAGTCCCCCCAGCGAGTGACCCACCACGGACACGGGCCCGGGCGCGAGCTGTTCGAGCAGCGCCTCCACGGGCGCCGTGAAGAACCCCACTCCCTCCTCCGCCGAGCGGACGGGCCCCTCGGTCGGCGAGGACATCCCGAAGCCGGGCAGGTCCACCGCGAGCACCCGGTGTCCCCGCGCGAGCGCCGTCAGGTACGCGAACCACAGGGAGGCCGCCCCGCCGCGCCCGTGCAGGAGCACCACCGTGGGGC
>NZ_SRLW01000178.1:0-20913 GCF_006518215.1 Myxococcus sp. AB025B | reverse complement strand
GGGTTGGGGCTGGCGAAGACGGTGTCGTTCATCACGCCGCTGGCCGCGACGGTGGAGCCGTTGACGGTGGCGGGCGGCGTGGGGTTCGCGGCGATGGTGGGCCTGCTGTTCGGCATCTGGCCCGCGGCGCGCGCGGCGAACCTGGACCCGGTGGAAGCGCTCCGCCACGACTGAGGACGACTTCCCATGATGGCCTTGCTGGACACCTTGCGGCTGGCGTTCGGGACGTTCGTCTCCAACCCGCTGCGCTCCTTCCTGACGCTGCTGGGCATCGTCATCGGCGCCACCACGGTGGTGTCGATGATGGGCCTCATCGAGGGCCTGCGGAACCAGGTGAACGAGAACCTGTCGGAGCTGGGCGCCAACTGCTTCCAGGTGCAGCGGCTGCCGTTCGGCGCGGGCAACCTGTCGCTGGCGGAGCTGTCGCGCCGGCCGCGCTTCACGCACGAGGACCTGGAGGCCATCCGCGAGCTGCCCTCGGTGCTGACGGCCGCGGGCGAGGACTCGCAGGGGGGACAGAAGGCATCCACGCCGCTGCGCGAGTCGCGGGCGAACGTGGGCGTGTGGTCGGGGACGCCCGAGTACTTCCAGACGAACTCGGTGGTGGTGGCGCACGGGCGCGCCTTCACGCAGACGGAGTACCTGGATGGCCGGCGGGTGGCGGTCATCGGCCCGGACCTGGCGGAGACGCTGTGGCCCTCGCTGGACCCGTTGGGTCAGTCGTTCCGCCTGAAGGGGCGCAACTTCATCGTGGTGGGCGTGCTCAAGCGCAAGGGCGGCTTCCTGGGCGGCAGCGGCCAGGACAACCAGGTGATGACGCCGCTGACGGCCTTCCGCCCGCTGTTCGGCGTGCGCGACTTCCGGGTGAGCATCCAGGCGACGTCCGCGGAGGTCATCAAGCGCGCGCAGGACGAGGTGACGGTGCTGATGCGCCGGCGTCACAACCTCAAGCCGCTGGAGCCGGATGACTTCTTCGTGTTCTCCAACGAGAGCTCCACGGAGATGTTCAACAACATCTCGCAGGTGATTTCGGTGGCCAGCTTCGGCGTGTGCCTCCTGTCGCTGCTGGTGGGCGGCATCGGCATCCTGAACATCATGCTGGTGGCCGTGACGGAGCGGACGCGGGAGATTGGCATCCGCAAGGCGCTGGGCGCGAAGAAGCGGCGCATCCTGGCGCAGTTCGCCACGGAAGCGGTGGTGCTGTCCCTGGCGGGCGGCCTGCTCGGCGTGGCGCTGGGGGTGGGGCTGGCGCACCTGGCGCGCTGGGTGCTGGGGCTGCCCACCGAGGTGCCGGGCTGGGCCATCGGCCTGTCGCTGGCGATGAGCAGCGGCGTGGGCCTGGGCTTCGGAATCTATCCGGCCGCTCGCGCCGCGAAGCTGGACCCGGTGGAGGCGATGCGCACCGAATAAATGCGCCACCTGGCGCCGAGCCGTGTCTGGTGAAAAGGGGCCCGCCCGCGAGCGTTTCCGCGGACCGGGCCCCTTCCTATTCCACGCGCGAGGGCGTGGGGACTACGGGCAGGGCGCCGTGCAGATGAGCTGGCCGGTGATGGGGTGCTTGTAACAGAACGGCGCGCACTCGGACTTCGGGGCCGGCTCGGTGGTGAAACCCGTGGTGACACCGAAGACAGCGGCGGCGGCGGTGAAGACGACGGCAACGCGGAGGTGCTTGAGAGCCTTCATTGGGGTGTGTCTCCAGACAGCGTGTCCGTACGGCCCGGCAAGAATGGCGCTGGGCGCAATTAATGACAACTAAGAAATCGAGAATATCTCTGCGCGTGTGGCTTTGCTGGTGAGACACGCACAACGCGCGCCGGTGAGACATCCTGGCTTGGAGAGGGATTGCGGCGCGCTTGTAACTATCGCGTGGGTTGGTGCGAGCGGGGACCGCCGCCGGCCCACTGGTAGCCGAGCGTCGCGCCGGAGCCGACGAAGGCCAGGGCGATGAGCTGGCGCACGGCCTGGAGGCGGGTGCTGGGCTCGGAGAGCTTCGTCAGCAGGCCGTCGACGGCGGCGGCCAGGAGGGTGCCCGCGGCGGCGCCGGCGAGGGCTCCGACGTAGGCGTCCGCCCTGTCCTCGCTGCGGCCGAACGCGAGCTCGCCCAGGCCCCAGGTCCCGAGCGCGGCGAGGGGCGGGGTGAAGAGGAGCCCTCCGCCGACGGCCGCGACCTCCAGGTCCATCCAGCGTCCGCTGCCTGGCGTGGCGGGGCGGAAGAAGAGCAGGCGTGAGGGCAGGTAGCCCCCGAGCATTCCCGTGGCCGTCTGCGCGCTCGCGGCGCCCAGGCGTGTGTCACCGCCGACGCGGGTTGCGCCCCAGATGCCCGTGAGCGGGAGCAGCGCGAGGCCGCCGTGCGCGACCCAGGCGCCGGTGGAGAGGGGCACGTCCTCGGGGCGGACGGGCTGGTACGTGCTGCTCGCGCCGAGCGGGGGCGAGGTGGTGGGTGGGCGCGGCGAGAGGCCGCCCTGCGCGGCCCAGGCGCGCATGGAGGTGAGGCGCTTCATTCCTGGCGCCGGTGTGTCGTGGGGGTTCGCCAGGGTGACCGCATGCGTCCAGGCGGCGCCATCGCGCGTGGAGTGTGCGCGCACCGGACGGCTCGCGTGGATGGGCTCCGCCATCGAGGCGTGCAGCGGGACATCGGTGTTCATGCCCGCGGGGCCGGCATGAGACGGGGACGGCATGAGGCTCGCGCCCACGAAAAGCCAGGTGCTCAAGAGGACGAGATGTCGTGACATGCGCGCGCTCGGGCCGTGAGGAAGAACGGGGAGGGTGCTCACGTGGCCGCATGTGCTCCACCTCGTCCCGGGTCCGAGTGACGTGCGTCGCACAGTGCCCGAGCGTCGAGGTGTTGTCCGGTGGACGCCGTGCGCGTGCGCTCGGTGTCACCAGGCAGGTGCCGCGACCGGGGAGCGCCATTAGCTTCCCAAGGTGAAGCTGGCCTGCTCCGTGCTCGTCGCGTTGCTCGTCGCCGGGTGCCCTGCTCCGAATCATCGGCACGACCTCCGGCTGCGCGCGCTGCCCACCGCGGCGGATGAGACGCGCTCGCTGGCCTTCTTCCAGTCGCTCGGCGTCGCGCTCACGCCCGGCCACCACGTGGAGCTGGTGGAGAACGGCCGCGTCTTCGATGTGCTCGACGAGGAGATTCGCGCCGCGCGCTCCAGCATCCACATCGCCAGCTACATCTGGCGCCCGGGTGAGCCCTCGGAGCGGCTGGTGCGCGCGCTGCGGGAGCGACAGCCCGGGGTCGCGTGCCGCGTGCTCGTGGACCCGCTGGGCAGCGTCAACTTCGACTCCGTGGGCATCGCGCTCGCGAACGCGGGCTGCGAGGTGCGCATCTTCCGTCCCATCCAGGGCGCCATGCCCTCGCTCGACGCCGCGCGCATCAAGACGCGTCTGCACCGCAAGCTGGTGGTGCGCGACGGCGAGGTCGGCGTCACCGGGGGCTTCGGCATCTGGCGCAGCTGGCTCGGCGACGCGGAGGGGCCCGAGTACTGGCGCGACATGAGCGTGCGCGCCGAGGGGCCCGCCGTGCGCGAGATGCAGGTGGCCTTCGCGCAGAACTGGCAGGAGGCGGGCGGAGACTTCCTTCCCCCCGAGGCCTTCCCGGAGTTGGGCTCCCGAGGCGCCGCGCGCGCGGGCTTCGTCGCGAGCACGCAGCACCGTTTCCTCTCCGACGCGCGCCGCATGACGCTGCTCACCATCGCCGCCGCGAAGCGACGCCTCTGGATTTCAAACTCGTACTTCATCCCCTCCGACGCCATCGGCGACATGCTGCTGGAGAAGGTGAAGCAGGGCGTGGACGTGCGCGTGCTCGTGCCCGGGCGACATCACGACATCGCGCCGGTGCACGCCGCGCAGCGCGCGTCCTACGCGAGGCTGCTCGAGGGCGGGGTGCGCATCTGGGAGTACGAGCTGTCGATGATGCACTCCAAGACGATGCTCGTGGACGAGGACCTGTCCGTGGTGGGCTCGACGAACCTGGACCCGCTGGCGCTGAGCACCTCGGACGAGTGCTCGCTGGTGGTGGAGGATACGGCGCTGGCCGCGGCGCTCGCCGCCGCGTTCGAGAAGGACATGCTCCACTCGCGCGAAATCCACTGGGACGGCTGGCGCCGCCGGGGACTGCTGCAGCGGCTGGGCGAGAAGCTGCCGTGGCTCATCGGCGACTATCTCTGAGCGCCGTGCCTCAGAACCGGAGCGTGGTCGCCAGGTGCAGCACGGGCTCCACGGCCTCTGTCTCCGAGACCACCTCCTGGGCGGGCGCCGCCTGCTTGCAGTAGAGGAAGACGCAGGGCGCGAAGGTCGAAGGAGGGGTGGTCTGCGTCCGGGTGCGGGTGGTCTGTGCGCCAGCTCCCACGGAGAAGAGCCACCGCCGGCCCAGCGCGTGCGAATAGCCCACGATTCCCCCGAAGGAGGTGCGGGTGCCGTCCGTGTGGGGGTCCACCTCGATGAGTGAGTGGCTGGCCTGCGCCGACACGAAGACGCCCTCGTGGAACCGCTGGCTGAAGAAGACCCGGGTGCCCACCTGCCCTCCAAAGGTGTCGAGGTTCACCTTGAAGTGGAGGCCCCCGTACAGGGACAGGTAGCGGAAGAGCTGCTGCTCCATGTTCACCGCGAGGAGGGGGAATCCGGCGGGAGACTCGTCGAACGAGAACGACTGGCCGCGCAGCGCCAGGTTCAAGGACCGTGTCCAGCGGTCGACCTCGGCCTCGGTGGCGGCGTCGAGGAAGGGCGAGGGCGTCGTCTCCTCCTGGGCCTGTGCGAGGAAGGGGAGGGCGACGAGTCCGCTCAGGAGGCCGTGACGCAACGAATGGAGGTTCATGGTGGCGTGGCCCCAGGGCAAAGGGTGTGCCGGGCGTAACCCGGCGAGAGGACAACCCCTGGGGCGCGAGGAATGTGCAACCCAGTGCACAAGCGTGAAGCGCGCTTCGCGAGGCACCGCGTCCTCGGGGTGGCGCCGGGCGCGAGCTCGACGAGGTCGGCGCCGTGAGAGGGCGGAGGACTCGTGGTGCGTCGTCGGACGCGACCCAGACAGTGACGCGCCACGCGTGGTAAGGGCTCGGGCCATGAGCACCCAGGACGTGGTAGGGCGGGCAGTCATCCGAGAGATACGGCCCGAGGATGATGTGGCGGTGGGAGAGCTGCTGGTCGAGGCCTTCACCAGCCAGTACGCGAAGAAGCTGCCGGAGGTGGTCTACACGGAGGAGCGCAAGCGTGAGCTGCGCGACGTGGCGGCTCGGCGGAAGGTGGCCTCGCTCCTGGTGGCGGAGCTCGATGGTGAGGTCGTCGGCACCGTGGCCCTCTTCCCTCCCGGCGCGCCGGGCTCGGAGGCGTGGCTGCCTCGCGCGGCGGACCTGCGTGGGCTGGCCACCGCGGTGAAGGTGCATGGCACCGGCCTGGCCCGGCCGCTGCTCGATGCCGCCGAGGTGCTGGCCAGGCGCTGGGGCGTGGACGCGGTGTGTCTGCACGTGCGCCGGGGCGCCGTCGGCGTCGCGCGCATGTACATGTCCCGCGGCTACGTGCGCGAGCCCGAGGGCGACATGAACCTGCCCACGGTGTTCCTCGAGGCGTACGTGCTGCGCCTGAAGTAGCCGTCGCCCGGGTGGCCTCCGCCCTGATGACCACTGTCATCAGGCCCTCGACGGCGGTCACCAGGAGCGCGCCCGCCTCGGCCCCCGGAGTCGCGGACCTCCTCTGTGATTCCAGGGGCTTGGCGAGTCGCCGACCCTGGCACACCTCGTGCTCAAGGCACCTGCATCGGCTGACCTGGTTCAGCCCTCGCAGCCCTGCTCCCGAGGACCTCGTCATGGCGCTCTCCCCCATCTCCCGCTCCGCCGTCTCCCCCGTCGCCCCCTCGCTGTCGTCCCGCGCCGAGTCGGTGTCGCAGGCGGCGCGGCCGACGCCGATGAACGCGCCCTCGGCCCAGTCCCTCTTCCAGAAGGACGGCTTCGAGAGTGGTGGGCTCAAGAGCGCGGAGGGACTCCAGAAGCTGGTGAAGGTGCTCGCCTCGCAGCTCGAGGTCCTCAATGAGCTGGCGCAGGTGCTCGGTGGCGCGCAGGGGCAGGGCGGCACCGGCGTGCCTCCGCTGAACGGCGCGCGGGTGCAGGGTGGCACGGGCGTGCCTCCGCTGGGGGGCAGCGCGGGTCCGGGAGCCCTCGCGGGTTGCGCGGAGACCTCTTCCGCGATGCCGGGCGCTCAGGTCCCGAGCATCGGCGCCGAGGCCCCGTCTCCCCTGGGCAAGGCCGCGGCCCCGTCCCTGGGACAGCCCGCGGAGGCGGTCGGCGCGAAGCAGAAGGTCTCCGACTCGCAGGGCGTGAAGAAGGACGGCAACACGCTCTCGCTGCACAACGATGGCGACAAGCCGATGACCATCCAGTTCACGCCGAACGCGGGGGAGAAGGCGGTGGACCCGGTCACCCTCCAGCCGGGCGAGAACCGCACGGTGAAGTTCCCCGAGGGGTGGTCGGGCAACTTCCGCAGCACGTCGGGCGACGGCAAGAACGCCACGCTCGGCGAGGTGAAGTTCGACGGTGGCTTCGGGAAGACCTACTACGACGTCAGCTACATCGAGGGGCACAACACCGCGATGACGATGCAGCCCGCCAGCGGCGGCCGGACGTCCGGGACGCTGGAGAACCTGCTCGCCTCCGCGCCGGACGCCGTGAAGGCCCGAGGTGAGGACGGGTCGGTGTATGGCATCAAGAAGACCACCACCTCGGAGGTGAAGGACCCGGCGGTGGTAGACTTCTTCCGCAAGCACGTCGGCGCGGACCAGGGGTATGTCATCCCCACCGACGACGCGAGCACGCTGGGCAGTGGTGACAGCAACCTGGTCGTCCGCTTGAAGAACCTCACCTGAGTCCCACCGGCGCCGCGCGCGCTGGCCGTGTCCCCTCCATGAGCGTCCGCCGCCGCAGCAGCAGCAGCCCGCGCGCGAGTCCTCTTCGGCCCAGGCTCCGCGCGAGCGGGACCTCGCGGAGCGCGCGCCGCGTGAGCAGACGCCGGCTTCAAGGGAGGGCCGCGCGAGGGTGCGCGCCGCCGTGGTGGACCGATTGATGCGGGGCTACGCGGACCTGGAGGCCAAGCTCTCCCAGTTCGTCCAGGCCCCGGGGCGTCACCAGGGCGTCGTCACGGTGCCCATCATGATGAGCGAGAGCTCCGTCACGCTCGAGTTCTGGGCCGTGGCCGCCGGGACGGCCGATGACCGGGCCTTCCTGGCCGAGGTGCTCGGGGTGCCGGCGAACGTGGATGACGCGTACCTGCTCGAGCTCTTGCGCGAGGAGATCCACCTCGCCTTCGACGTGTTCCAGCGCTCGGAGCCGGGCAAGCAGGCCCGCGCCGCGTACGAGGCGGTGCTCACGCGCTATGACGCGGCCCGCATCCAGACCGTCATCGAGGGCCATGACGCGGGGCCGATGGTGGCGGAGTGTGCCCGGCTCCAGCTCACCTGTGAGCCGACCTTCACCCGCTCGCTGCTCTTGTCCCCACTCCAGCTCGCCGTCGCGCGCTTCGCCGACGAGGGCAGCGCCACGCAGGTGATGGTGGCCGGACTGACGCTGCAGCAGCTGGGCTCGCTCGTGGGGCACCTGCGCACGCTCAACCCGTTGCTGAGCAACGCGCAGGTGCGCAACCTCCTGTTCCGCGCCTCCACGGATTTGAAGCTCGCGTTGCGAAAGCCACTGGGTGACGCGGAGGTGGAGCGCGTGCAGGAGCTCGCGAAGCAGCTCCTCCGGCTCCAGGCCGTGGAGTACCTCCACGTCTGAGGAGCGACGCCCACGAGGGACATCGCCCGAGCGTCGTGCACTCCGGCGCGGGGCGCCGACACGCGTGTGACGAGGGTGCCCCTTGCAACGGGAGCACGCCGCCCGCGCATCGCACGGGGCAGCGCGGCTCCAGCTCGGCCTGCTCAGCAGCGGCGTCGCGCCGGCATGCGGTCGGCTCGAGACGCAGGTCCCGCTCCGCGCGTCAGTCCGCCAGCCTTCGCGGCGAGCGTGACGCGCGGCCCAGGTAGGGCCCTCCGCTCAGGAGGACTCGCGGGCGAAGGCGCCCTTGCGGGAGCCGCCGCCATCGGAGTTGCCCAGCGCCGTGGCGATCTCGCCGCCGCGCTGCGCGCGCTCGGCCTCGGTGGTGCCCTCGGCCTTCTCGACGACGAGCATGCCGCCGCCGTTGTGCTCGCTCCAGGCGGTGCCCACCGCGTCCTCGAGCGCCCCGGCATCCATCTTCACGCTCTTGCCGGTGCCCGGGTCCTTCACCGTGTAGTTGCCCTGCGCGTCCTTGCCATCGACGGTGACCCAGTGCGCGCGGCCCTTGCCCGCGTCCTTCGCGTTCGGGTCCACCTTGTTGGAGTCCACCAGCACCGCGGCCTTGCCGTCGCGCGCCAGGGCCTCATCCATCAGCTTCTTGTCGAAGGAGCCGGAGGCCTGCGTCACCGCCGCGCCCTCGTGCGCAATCATGTTGGACAGCTCGTGCGGCGTCGTCCCGTCGCCGTTGGTGAAGCGCGACTCGAGCGAGTCCATCGTCTCCGTCGACGGCTTCGCGCCCGTGGTGCCCTTGTCCTTGCCCAGCATCACCGCCACCGCGGACCCGCAGTTGGAGTCCTTGGTCTGCTGGAGCACCGAAGCGCCGTCCGCGGGCCCGCCCAGCTGGGGCACCTTCATGGACGACAAGTCACTCACGCAGGCCACCTGCTGGGGCTGGGTGGCGGACGCCGTGCCCACCGCGCTGGCCAGCGCACCGAAGCGCTGCACCCACTCGCTCAGCTGCGCCTCCTGCGCGCCGTACGCATCCGTGGGCGCCTCCACCGGCGTCACCTCGGGAGCCGTCGCCGTGTCCGCCCCTGAGGAGGCCGCCCCCGGCGTCGTCACCACGCCGACGCGCGGCTGCTCGAGGGTCCTCACCAGGTTCGGAGAGAGGGGAATGCGCACGGGGGGCCTCCAGGGACAAAAGGGGTACGTGGTCATCCCACTCTAACCCGAAAGTCCCTCCGCGTTAAGCGTCCCGCCCCGTGTCCAGGTCGTGCTTGCGCAGCAGTTTCTTCAAGTAGACACGGTCGATGTCCGCCTCGCGGGCGGCCCGGGAGATGTTCCCCTCGCAGCGCTCCAGGAGATTCTTCAGGTAGTCGCGCTCGAAGCCCTCGATGAGGCGCTCCTTGGCTTCCTTGAAGGGGAGGTCCAGCTCGACCTTGGCGCCTCCCTCCTCGCCGGAGGACTCCAGCTCCGGCAGGGCCTCCTCGCCCAGGTTGACCACCTGCTCCACCACGTTTCGCAGCTCGCGCACGTTGCCTGGCCAGGGGTACTGCGCCAGCAGCGCGCGCGTCTGGACCGACAGCGCGCTGGGCGCCCGGCCCGTCTGCTTGAGCATGTGGTCGATGAGCGCGGGGATGTCCTCGGGGCGCTCGCGCAGGGGCGGCAGGCTCACCCGCAGCACCGCGAGCCGGTGGAACAGGTCCCGCCGGAACTTCCCCTGCTGCACCGCCTGCTCCAGGTTCACGTGCGTGGCGGCCACCACGCGCATGTTCACGGAGATGTAGTCGTTGGCGCCCACGCGCTTGACCTGCCGGCGCTCCAGCACGCGCAAGAGGCGCGGCTGCAGCTCCAGGGGCAGCTCGCCCACCTCGTCCAGGAACACCGTGCCGCCCTGGGCGCGCTCGAAGGCGCCCGCGCGGTCCGTCTGCGCGCTGGTGAACGCGCCCTTCACGTGGCCGAACAGCTCGCTCTCGATGAGCGTGGGCGGCACGCCCGCCAGGTCCACGATGACGAACGGGCCCTTCTTGCGCGGGCTCTGCTGGTGGATGGCCTCCGCGCACAGGTCCTTGCCCGTGCCCGTCTCGCCCTGGATGAGCACGTCCGCGCCGCCGGGGGCCAGCCGCTCCAGCAGCGTGAAGGCCTCGCGCATCTTGCGGCTCTGGCCGACGAGCGCCCCGAAGTGGTCCTTGTCCGACAGCAGGACGGCGCGCTCGCGCGTGTCCTCGGGCATCAGCTTCAGCTCGGTGGTGCCCAGGGTGATGACGGAGCCGGGGCGCAGCTCCAGGGACGTGAAGCGCAGCCGCTCGCAGAACGAGCCGTTGTGCGATTCCAGGTCCGTGGCCACCACGTGCTCGTCATGCACCTCCAGCCGCAGGTGCTGTCGGGACACGGCCTTGTCCGCCAGGACGATGTCGCACGTGGGCGCCTTGCCCACCACGTGCGTGCCCTGTCGGAGCGGATGCACCTTGCCGGAGTCCGGACCCGAGAGGACCCGGAGCACCATCTTCACCTGACCCGCCCGTCCGCGCGTCAGCGTGGCCGTGGCATCCAGGTTCGCCTCTTCCTCGTCCGGCGGCAGCGACACGAGGGCGGACGCTAGCACGCCCCGGCGGGGGTGCCACCTTCCACGCGTGTCACCGCTTCCGGGGGCGCACCAGCGCGCGCACCGGCCGCGCGGCCTTCTTCTCCTCGGGCAGGGAGTCGAGGAAGCCGTCCACCTCCCCCGCGCGCTCGGGCAGCTCCGCCTGGGTGAACCACCCCTTGGCCCGCGCGGCCTCCTCGCGCGCCTGGGGCACCTGTCCCGTCCGGGCCAGCGCCTTCGCCAGCGCGAAGCCCGACTCCGCCAGCGCGTCCGGGGGCGCGTCCGGGAAGCCCACCGCCTCGCGCAGCGGCTTCACGGCCTCGCCCGCGCGGCCCAGTCCGAGCAGCGCCTGGCCCACGCCGTCCAGGGAGTACTGCAGCTTGTCGTCGCCCGCGGGCAGCACCTTCTGCTTCATCGCGAGCGCGCGCTCATACGTCTTCAGCGCGTCCTCGAAGCGGCGAAGGGCGAGCTGACACATGCCCAGCTCGTCGAGCGCCTCCGCCAGCTTCAGGTTGTCCCCGCCATGGATGGCCTGGAGGATGTCCACCGCCGCCCGCGCGTGGGGCAGGGCCTGGTCGTCCTGTCCCTGCTCGCGCAGCGTCATGGACAACAGGCCGTGGCGCCGGGCCACGTCGGGGTGCTGCGGGCCCATGGCGGCGGTGGTCTTCTGGAGCGCGTCCTCCATCAGCTTCAGCGCGAGCGCCGAATCACCGAGCGAGTTCACCACGTGCGCGAGCAGGAACGTGGTGCGCGCGCGCTTGGGGTGCTCCTCCGGCAGCGCCTTCGCGTAGAGCGCGCGGGCCTCCTCCACGCGCGCCTTGGCCACGTCGTACTGCTCCTGCGTGATGGCCAGGTTGGCTTGATTGACGCGCACGTCGCCCAGCAGCACGGCGTCTCCGCCCATGCGCTCCAGGGTGGCCTCGGCCAGCTCGCCCCAGCGCGCCGCGGGCTCGAAGTGCTCGAGTCCATCCTCCACGAAGAGCAGCTTGTTGAGCGCCGTCACCTTGAGCCGGTCCGCGTGGCCGGCCTCCGCGTCGAACACCGCGCGCGACAGCAGCTTCGCGGCCTCGGCGGACTCGCCCGTCTGCTCCAGCAGCCAGCCGTTCAGGTACCGCGCCTCCGAGCGCAGCGGCAGGTGGCCGGTGGCCTCGACGGCGGCCATCAGCGGCTTCACCGCCTCCAGGGCCAGGGGATGCCTCCCCGCGTCCATGAGCGCGCGCACGTGGGAGAGCTTCTCCTCCAGCGCCTCGATGTCCGCGCGTCGCTGGGGGTCCGTGGGCAGCCGCTGCGCCGAGGCGAGCGCCTCCGCGTCCTCGCACTCCCCCAGCGCGGGCAGGGCGAGCGCCGCGTCCAGCGACTTCTCCACCATCGCCGCGTCCGCGCTCGACAGCAGCTCCACCGTGGCGCGGAAGTCCTTGCGCCGACGCTCCAGGCACACGAGCTGCCGGTCCAGCTGCTCCTGGGGCTTCACGCCCTGCACCTGGGTGGCCTCGCACGCCTGCACGCGCTGCTGCTTCCACGCCTGGGCGTAGTCCCCCAGGGCGTGCGTCACGCGCTCGGCCATCGCCTTCGCGAAGGGGCGCCCCGTGGCCTCGAACGCGGTGGCCAGCTTCTCGCGCGAGGAGGACGACCACGCCTCGTCCATCTGCGCGCCCGCGTCCACGCACGTGCGCGACTGGTGCCACACCGCGCCCGCCGTCAGCGCGAGCGTGGTGCCCAGCGCGCCCGCCGCCGTCGCCCACCGACGGCGCTGCAGCCGGTGGTGCTCCTGGGACAGCGCCTCCAGCAGCGCGGACATCGAGGGGAAGCGCTGGTCGGCCTCCAGCGACAGGCCGCGCAGCACGGCATCGCGCACCCAGCCGGGCACCTTCGAGTCGCGCGGCGGCTCGCGCACCGCGAGCGGAGGCGGCCGTGTGGCGGAGGTCGCCAGGGCGCCCTGGGGCGTGGCGAGCGACTCGGTGCGCCCGCCGGCCTCGACCATGCTGGAGATGACGTAGGCGCGCACGCTCCCCGGGTCGAAGGGGCGCGCGCCATAGAGCGCGCCGTACAGCGCGGCGCAGAAGCTGAACTGGTCCGTGCGCCCGTCCAGCGTCGCGCCCCGGAACTGCTCCGGGGACATGTAGTTGGGCGTGCCCACCAGCGCGCCATGGCCGGTGAGCGTGGTGTCCAGCATGCGCCGGCCGGAGGCGAGCGTCTCGCGGGTCTCCTCGGGGAGCGGGTCCTCCTCGCGCAGCTCGCCGATGGGACGCGCCAGGCCGAAGTCCATCACGTACACGCGGCCCGCGCGGCTGATGAGCACGTTGGCCGGCTTGAAGTCGCGGTGCACCAGCCCCGCCGCGTGCGCGGCCTCCAGGCCCCGGCCCGCGTCCACGTAGCGCGTGAGGATTTCGCGCCACGAGCGCGGCGACTCCTTCAGCCACGACGCCAGCGTGCCGCCGTCCACCAGCTCCATCGCGACGAAGACCTGGTCGCCCCACATGCCCACGTCGAACACCGGGATGACGTGCGGGTGGGAGACGCGCGCCATGGCCTGCGCCTCGCGCAAGAGCCGCGCCCGCGCCTCCTCGGACTCGTCGTGGCGTCCGTCCGGATGCAGCAGCTTGAGCGCCACCTTCCGGTCCAGGTCCGGGTCATAGGCCGCGTACACCACGCCCATGCCGCCCTGGCCCAGTCGGCGCAACAGCACATACCGGCCCACCTGGGAGAACGACGGCGCCCGGCGGCGCGCCTCGTCCGGCCCCGTGGCGGAGTCGTCACCGTGGGAGCTCGAGCCCACATCCCGATCTCCAGTGCCATAGGAGCGCGAGCCCGCACCTCGGGCCCCCGTCCCGTGGGAGCCCGCGCCCGGGACCCCCGCGCCCAGGGACATCGTCCCCTCGAGCTTGTCGCCCGCGCCCAGGGACATCGTCCCTTCGGGCTCGCCGCCCGTGCCCAGGGACATCGTCCCTTCGGGCTCGCCACCCGTGCCCAGGGACATCGTCCCTTCGTCCGCGGTGGCCGGGACGAGCGACGCCGTCAACTCGTCCTCGCCGCCCGTGCCGACGGAGCCCTCGCCCCTGTCGCCTGTGTCGTTCTTGGTCATTCCTGGCGCACCCTTCCCCCGAGTGTACCCAAGCTCCTTGGGACTCCCAGGTTCTCGCCGCCTCGCGTCAGTCGCCTGGCTGCTCCAGGGCAGACGCGCCGACCGGGCGTGAGGTGTCCGCCGGGACCTCGCGCCCTCGTCGGATGTGGTCGGAGCACAGGCCGCGATGTGGGAAGGCCGCACCTGCGCGAAGGTCCCTCCAGGTCCACACGTCGATGGCGTCCAGGTCCTTGTGCCCACGCGAGGGAAGGCGCGAGCCTGGGTGGGCCATGTCCATCCGCAAGGACTACGTCGAGCGTCTCATCGAGCAGTTCACCGCCGCGCTGGCGCGACTGCTCAAGGCCCGCCACGAGAAGCGCTTCGCCGACGCGGCGGCGCTCATCCGCTCGACGGCGCTCGACACGTTGGGGATGGAGTACGCGGCCCTGCTGATGGTGGACGCCGCGTCCACCGCGCGCCTGCTGGGCGACCCGCTGCGCGTGAAGGTGCTCGCGCGACTGGTGGCCGAGGACGGCGAGCTGCACCTGGAGCAGGGCGACTCCCAGAGGGCCACCGAGCGCTTCGAGTACGCGCTCGCGCTGTATGCCGAGGCGCGCCGCCTGGGGCTCCCTCATGACGCGGAGGACTCCGCCGTCCTCGCCCGCCTCCGCGCGTGGCTGGGTCCCGGCGCGAGCGCTTGAAAGACAACACTGTCGCCTGAGTCCGCCCGCACCCGTCAATGAATGACGCGGCGCGGCCCATGACGCCATGCATTGAAGACCCCAGGGGATGCCTTTGCGGGAGGGGGTCCTCTTCCCGACAGGTGGAGTGCTGGGGTGCAGGACAGTCGCCCGGCATTCTGGCGGGCGGCCCCGGGGGTGGGTTGCGGTGATGTCTGTGTTCGCGGCTACGATGAAGCGCACGTCCTCGTTGCCATGTCTGGGGTGTGCGCTTGTCGTTCGTCGAGCTTCCCGAGAGCGTCGTTCCGTGTCGAAACCTGGTGGGAGGTGAGTGGCTGCTGCCGCCGGGCGCGACGCTGCTGGATGTCCGCAGCCCCTACACCGGCACCGTCATCGGCCGGGTTCCCCTCACGCCCGCGGACGGTGTCGCGCAGGCGGTGGAGGCCGCGCGTCCCGCCGCCGCGCTGTGGAGGAGCCTGTCCCCGCGCGAGCGCACCCAGCCCCTGTTCCGCTTCCGGAGCCTGCTGGAGCGGGACCTGGACCGGCTGTCGAACCTCGCCGCGAGCGAGGCGGGCAAGACGGTGGCGGAGGCGCGCGCCGGGGTGCTCAAGGGCCTGGAGGTGTGCGAGTTCGCGCTGTCCCTGCAGAACCTGGACAGCGGCGCGCACCTGGAGGTCAGCCGCGGCGTCACGTGTGAGCTGCGCCGAGAGCCCTTGGGCATCGTCGCGGGCATCACCCCGTTCAACTTCCCGGCGATGGTGCCCATGTGGCTGTTCCCCATCGCGGTGACGCTGGGCAACGCCTTCATCCTCAAGCCGTCGGAGAAGGTGCCGCTCACCGCATGCGCGCTGGGCGAACTGATGCGCGAGGCGGGCTATCCCCCCGGCGTCTTCTCCGTCGTGCACGGCGGGCGCGAGACGGTGGACGCGCTGGTGGAGCACCCGGACGTCAAGGCGCTGGCCTTCGTGGGCTCGTCGGCCGTGGCGCGGCAGCTCTACGCGCGCGGCGGTGAGCGCGGCAAGCGCGTGCTCGCGCTGGGCGGCGCGAAGAACCACCTCATCGTCGCGCCGGACGCGGACCCGGACCTCACCGCGCAGGCCGTGGTGGACTCGTTCACCGGCTGCGCGGGCCAGCGCTGCATGGCGGGCAGCGTGCTCCTGGCGGTGGGTGACATCGAGCCCTTGCTCCAGGACATCTCCCGGCGCGCGGCCCGGCTCGAGGTGGGCCCCGGCATGGGCGCCATCATCGACAAGGGCGCGGTGGAGCGGCTGGAGACGGCCATCGCCCGCGCGGCGTCCGAGGGCGCGCGCCTCACGCTGGACGGGCGCGGCAAGCGTCCGGCGGGCGAGCAGTGGGCCGGCGGCAACTGGCTGGGCCCGTCCATCCTGGACCACGTCCGCCCGGACATGGAGGCCGCCAGGCGCGAGCTGTTCGGCCCGGTGCTGTCCATCATCCGCGTGCCCACGCTGTCGGCGGCGCTCGCGGTGGAGAACGCGTCCACCTACGGCAACGCCGCGTCCATCTTCACCACCAGCGGCGCGGTGGCGCAGGCCGCGGTGGAGGGCGTGCGCGCGGGCATGGTGGGCGTCAACGTGGGCGTGCCCGTCCCGCGCGAGCCGTTCTCCTTCGGCGGCACCGGTGAGTCGCGCTTCGGCCACGGCGACATCACCGGCGTCTCCAGCCTCGACTTCTGGACCCAGCTCAAGAAGGTCACCCGCAAGTGGTCGGCTCGCACCGACGGCTCGTGGATGAGCTGAGCGTTCCTCCCGCACGAGCTCCAGTCGCGCCCGCAAGGAGGGCGCTCCCATGGCAGACAAGAAGCCCGTCAACTCCATCCGTCTCACCTCCCATCCGGACGGCGACACGCCGAGCGTGCCCATCCGCTGGGGCGAGGTGGATCCGCTGCGCCGGGGGCCCGTGGTGGCCACGCTCACCGAGCCCGGCCACCGCAACGTCATCGGCACGCACGCGGGCTCCTACGCCGTCTACCGCGCGCTCGCCGTGGCCGCGGGCATGCTGCCGCAGGACCACCGCGCGGACCTGAAGGACACCTCGCCCGCCGCGGAGATTGGTCCCCATCCGTCCTGGAGCGACCCGGACCGCATCGTCTCCCTGGACCCGTGGGGCGCGGTGGCGCCGCAGGCCTTCCGCCCCTTCTACGAGCAGGGCGTCGACTTCCGTCCCACCATCGCCGTCACCCGCGCGCACATCAACCTGCCGGAGCTGCGCGACGCGGTGGAGGCGGGCCGGCTGGTCCCGGACGGCGATTTGCTCACCGCCAACGGCGACATCAAGGTGGTCAAGGCCGCGGTGGACCCGGTGTGGCACCTGCCGGGCATCGCTCGGCGCTTCGGCCTGACGGAGAGCGCGCTGCGCCGCGGCCTCTTCGAGCAGACGGGCGGCATGTTCCCGGAGCTGATTACCCGCCCGGACCTGCACGTCTTCCTGCCGCCCATCGGCGGGCTCACGCTGTATGCCTTCGGTGACATCCGCTCGGTGTCGAACAAGGACATCCCGCTGGCGGTGCGCGTGCATGACGAGTGCAATGGCTCGGACGTGTTCGGCAGCGACATCTGCACCTGCCGGCCGTACCTGGCGCACGGCATCGAGGAGTGCGTGCGCACGTCGCAGGCGGGCGGCGCGGGCATCATCGTCTACCTGCGCAAGGAGGGCCGCGCGCTGGGCGAGGTGACCAAGTTCCTGGTCTACAACGCGCGCAAGCGCCAGGAGGGCGGCGACTCCGCGGCCACGTACTTCCACCGCACCGAGTGCGTGGCGGGCGTGCAGGACATGCGCTTCCAGGAGCTGATGCCGGACGTGCTCCACTGGCTGGGCATCACCCGCATCCACCGCTTCGTGTCGATGAGCGACATGAAGCACGACGCCATTGTCCGCTCGGGCATCGAAATCCTCGAGCGCGTGCCCATCCCCGAGGAGCTCATCCCCGCCGACGCGAAGGTGGAGATGGAGGCGAAGAAGGCGGCGGGCTACTTCACCAAGGGCCCCGTGGCGGACGCGGCGGGACTTGCGCAGGTGAAGGGACGGGGCCTCGATGTCTGAGCGGCCCGTGGCGAGGACGGACGTGTCCCCGGCCGTCGCGTGGCTGCGCACCCCCGCGGCCATCCGCGAGCGCTGCCACCAGCTGCTGGAGCTGGGGCTCGCCGGGAAGCTCACGCACTTCCGCGTGGAGCCCGCGCGGCTGTCGGCCGTGGTGGACACGGTGCTGGCCGTCACGCGCGAGGCGTACCCCACGCTGGACATCCCGCTGCACAGCCGCTGGCGTCACTTCGACGCGGGCGGCGTCAAGCGCGTGGAGGAGCTGGAGGCGCGGCTGAAGGGCGTGTCCCCCGAGGAGCGCGCGCGGGCGAAGCTGGACCTGGCCGTGGTGAGCGTGCTGCTGGACGCGGGCAGCGGCCCGAAGTGGCGCTACCGCGAGCAGGGCGGCGGCACCTGGGCGCGCTCGGAAGGCCTGGCGGTGGCCAGCTTCCGCATGTTCATGGACGGCGTCTTCTCGTCGGACCCGGACCGGCCGCTGCGCGCGGACTCGGAGGCGCTGAGCCGGCTGTCGCTCGACGCGCTCGCGCGAGGGCTCCAGGTCACCGGGTCGAACCCGCTGGACGGGCTCGAGGGCCGGCTGCACCTGATGCACGGCCTGGGGCGCGTGCTGCCCAGGCCCGGGACGCTGTTCGACCTCGTCGTCGCGCAGGGCCGCGGCGTGCGCGCCTCGGAGCTGTTGGGGCACGTGCTGGAGCAGCTGGGCCCCATCTGGCCGGGGCGGGTGATGGTGGACGCGGTCAACCTGGGCGACGTGTGGCCGCACTCGGCGCTGGGCCCGGTGGAGGGCGTGGACGCGCTGGTGCCCTTCCACAAGCTGTCCCAGTGGCTGACGTACTCGCTGGTGGAGCCGCTGGAGGAGGCGGGGCTCCGCGTGTTGGAGCTGGACGGGCTCACCGGCCTGCCCGAGTACCGCAACGGCGGCCTCTTCGTGGACCTGGGCGTGCTGGTGCCCCGGGACGCGCGGCTGACCCGCGAGGCCCTGCACCCGAGCGAGGAGCCCATCGTCGAGTGGCGCGCGCTGACGGTGGCGCTGTTGGACCGGGTGGCGGCGCTGGTGCGCGGCCGGCTGGGGATGAGCGCGGAGGAGCTGCCCCTGGGCAAGGTGCTGCAGGGAGGCACGTGGACGGCGGGGCGCAAGGTGGCCGCCGAGGCGCGCCCCGGCGGTGTGCCGCCCATCCGCGTGGACAGCGACGGAACGGTGTTCTGACAACCCGCAGATTCGACGAGGGAGGGACGCAATGGAGTTCCCCAACTGCACCGTGGTGGACCATCCACTGGTGAAGCACAAGCTGACGATGATGCGGCGCACGGAGACGAGCACCGCGACCTTCCGCTCGCTGCTCCAGGAGATTTCGCTGCTCCTGGCGTACGAGGCGCTGCGCGACCTGAAGGTCCGCGACGAGGACATCCAGACGCCCATGGCGCCCATGCGCGCGCCGATGCTGGAGGGCAAGAAGCTGGTGCTCGTCGCCATCATGCGCGCGGGCCAGGGCATCCTCGACGGCATGCTCCAGCTGGTGCCCTCCGCGCGCGTGGGCCACATCGGCCTGTACCGCGACCCGGAGACGCTGACGCCGGTGGAGTACTACTACCGCGTGCCCGGGCAGCTGGCGGACCGCGACGTGGTGGTGTGTGACCCGATGCTCGCCACGGGCAACTCCGCGGTGGCGGCGCTCCAGCGCGTCAAGCGCAGCAAGCCCGGCTCGCTGCGCTTCGTGTGTCTGCTGGCCTGTCCGGAGGGCCTGGCCAACCTGCGCGAGCACCACCCGGACGTGCACGTCTACACCGCCGCGGTGGACGAGAAGCTCAACGAGCACGGCTACATCCTCCCGGGGCTGGGGGACGCGGGCGACCGGCTCTTCGGCACCAAGACGTGACGTGTGCCAATGCCTGTCATGGATGACCCCGGGTTCTTTTTGAACTCGGGGGCGTCCGTGTCTGGGATTGTCGTGCCCTCGACGTCCCGAATAGCCTCGCATCCCTCCTGGGGGCCGTGAGCCCATCCCGGGCTCCAGCCCGCCTTGGGGGGACGAGGGACACGATGATGCGCGGAGGATTCGGCGTGGGCTGGGTGGCGCTGGCATGTCTGCTGGGCGCCTGTGACGTCGAGCAACCGGTGGACGAAGCGCCTCGGGAGGAGGTCTCGCGAGCGGCCCTGGCCCCGCCGGAGCCGAACCACGCGGACGCGGTGGCCCTCTGGGGCACGTCGTCGTCGGTGCTGAACCCGGGCGCGGCGGTGGGCGCGCCGGACGGCATCGCCGCGACGCTGCCCATGGACACCACGGCGGGGCTGATGCTGGACCTGGGCGAGGGGCAGGAGGCGACGGGGATGCTGACCGTCTACTACCGGGGCCCTCGCGAGGTGTCGTCGCAGTCGACGGTGCTGTTCCTGGCGGTGGACGGCAGCTACCTGTACGGGAGCACGCTGTTCGTGGTGCCGCGGGGCGAGGGCACCTTCGAGTGGACCGTGTGGAACGGGCAGACCATCCCCTATCGCTATGTGCTGCTGCGCGGGGCGGCCGAGGCGCCCATCCTGGTGGACGCGGTGCGGGGCCTGCGCAACCCGGTGTGTGGCGACGGCGTCATCGACGGCTCCGAGGAGCGCTGTGACGACGGCAACCAGAGCTCCGGAGATGGCTGCAGCAGCGTCTGCTGGCCGGAGGCCGGCTATACCTGCTCGGGCGAGCCGAGCGTCTGCGCGGACGTGGACGAGTGCGCCCTGGGCACGGACACCTGCGCGCCGGGGCAGGTCTGCGTCAACACGCCGGGCGGCTTCCAGTGCCAGACGCCCGCGTGCCTGCCGCCGAACCTCCAGTGTGGCTCGGCCTGCGTGGACCCGAGCAGCTCGAACGAGCACTGCGGCGGCTGTGGGAATGCCTGTGGTGGGGGCGCGGCCTGTCAGGCGGGCGCGTGCGTGGGCACGTCGCTGCTGCAGATTTCAGCGACCTGGAGCCGGCCTGGAGACGCGGACCTGTATGTCCGCACGCCGGGCGACAAGCTCATCCACTACAACAACCGCGGACCGGACGCGCAGACCGACTACGGCGAGCTGGACCGGGACGAGGTGACGGGCACCGGCCCGGAGAGCGTCTTCTGGGCGGATGGCCGGATTCCGCCCGTGGGCGGCTACCGCGTCTGTTTGATGGCGGTGGGCTTCTCTCCCCAGCCGAGCCCCTCGAATCCGGTGGGCTACACCGTCCGCGTCCGACGCGCGGGCAGGCCGGAGGTCGTCTACACCGGCGCGCTCACGCAGCTGCCCTCCACCTGGGGCTGCGACTGGGGCGACCCCGCGGTGGCGTCCTTCGGCATCCCCTGAGGCCGTCGCCCCGCGGGGGCGCCGGGCCGGGCATGGTGAGTGTTGGCCATGTCCCAGCCCGGGCTTCGCTCGAGCAGGGCGCGCAGGCGTTGTCGGCGCATCCCTCCGCGAACGAGGTGGAGGATGGGACCACCGTCGCCGTGCGCAACCCGGACGCCGCCCTGGACGCCCCGCCGGCCTCGTCCGAGTGCACCGAGGATAGCGAGGCCCGCATCGGGACCTTCACCTGGTCTGCCTCGCCGTGACGTGAGGTGCCTGGGCTCACCCGAGGACCACCGGGCGGTCCCTCGCCGAGTCAGGGGACACGGTGTCTGGGTTGAGAAGGTTGCCCTGGGCAACGATGTCTGGCTCCGCTCCCTGTCAGGGGCCAGGATGCGTGCCCGCGCAGGGGCCGACATTCGAGGCGGAGGTATCGAGGATGCGAACGACGTTCATTCCCCGGGGCCTGTCCATGCGGTTGGGGTGGGTGTTGGCGG
>NZ_SRLW01000177.1:0-21023 GCF_006518215.1 Myxococcus sp. AB025B | reverse complement strand
GCGGCCCCAGGATGCCCATCTGGTAGGACCACGCCTTGGTGTGCACACGGGCGGCTTCCAGGTTCGGGTTCAGCCGCGCCGGCCACGGCACGTAGAACTCAGGCAGCTGGAATGGTTGCTTCTGACGTGCCTTTGACATCTTCACCCTTCGCCAGTCTCAAGATGATTCAACTCATCGGGCCCGCGCGCCCATTGCAACGGTGGTGCCGGGATGAATCAGGCCGCCTCTCGTGTGATTCGAGGCGGTTGAAACACCCCGGCTCACGCGGCTGACACGTCAGTCGTCACCGAGGACGTGTCAACGGGGCGCATGACACGTCCGCTGCGGCGTCAGATGCTCGTGCCGGTCGCGGCGGCGGCGTCCTCGGCGGGGAGGTTCGCCAGCAGCTCGCGGGCCTTCTCCACCTTCACGTGGCCCGCCTTCACCAGCAGGTTGGCGATCTTCTCCACCCAGTCGCCCCGCGCGCCGGCCGTCACCGCCACGCAGCGCGCGTGCATCGCCATGTGGCCCTTCTGGATGCCCACGCTGCCCAGCGCCCGGAGCGCCGCGAAGTTCTGCGCCAGCCCCACCGCCGCGAACACCATCGACAGCTCGCGCACCGAGGGGGTCTGCATCAGCTTGAGCGCCATCTGCACGCCGGGGTGCACCTTGATGGGGCCGCCCACCACACCCAGCGCCATGGGCAGCTCGATGCGGCCCACCAGGTGCCCCTCCTCCAGGTACCAGGTGGAGAGCGGCCGGTACTGCCCACTGCGGCAGGCGAACGCGTGCGCGCCGGCCTCAATCGCGCGCCAGTCCTGCCCCGTGGCGATGGCCACCGCGTCGATGCCGTTCATCACGCCCTTGTTGTGCGTGGCCGCGCGGTACGGGTCGGCTTCGGCGAAGCGGCTGGCCTGGGTGATGCCCTCGGCGATGATTTCGCCCGGCATCTCGAAGTCCGCCAGCGCCGCCAGCGGGATGCGGCACGTGGCGCGCGCCAGCCGCCGGTCCGCCAGGTTGGAGAGGATGCGCAGGTACACCTTGCCGCCGGTGAGCTGCTCGACGAGCGGCGCCACGCCCTCCGCCATGGTGTTGATGAGGTTGGCCCCCATCGCCTCCTGCGTGTCGATGAGGAGGTGAACGATGAGCAACGGCTCTCCGCACGGCCCCTCGGGGGCCGGCAGCACGCGCACCTCCACGTCCTTGGCCCCACCGCCGCGCGCCACCATGGCCGGGTGGAAGCTGTTGGCCAGCGCCAGCAGTTGCTCCTTGTTCGCCAGGATGTGCTCGGTGGCCACCTTCGGGTCGCCGTAGCGCGACACCTGTATCTGACCAATCATCAGCGAGGGGTCCGCCTCGGCGGTGAAGCCACCGGACTCGCGGACGATCTTCGCGGCGAAGGACACGGCCGCCACCACGGACGGCTCCTCCACGGCCATGGGCACCAGGAGGTCGCGCCCGTTGACCTGGAGGTTGAGGCCCAGGCCCAGCGGCAGGCAGAACGTCCCCACCGCGTTCTCGATCATCTGGTTCGCCAGGACAGGCGGCAGCGCTTCGGAGCCCAGCAGTTGCCGCAGGTCCTCGGGCTGGAGCCGGAACATACGAGCGAGGTGCGCGTGGCGCTCCTCCATCGGCAGCTTGTGGAAGCTCGGGAGCCGGGAGGTCACGGTGTCGGACATGTTGTTCCTTCGGTGCAGAACCTGGAGCGGGCCCCCTTGCAACGGTGGCGCCATGAAGCGCCGGGCCACATCTCGCGGGATTCGAGGAGGATGAAACAGCCAGGCTCCTCGTTTGACGTGTCAGCCACGGAGGCTGACGCGTCAACTCACCGAAGCACAGACCCGGCACACCCACAGGCGGCCAGGAGGCGCGCGCCACGAACCGACTGGCTCGCGGATTCAGCGAAGCCGAGAGCCGCGAGTCACCAGGTGAGCGGCAGCTCATGGACGCCGAGGAGGTTCTCGTCCTTCTTGAAGCGGACCTCCTCCAGCGGCACGGCCAGCCGCAACGTGGGGATGCGCTGGAACAGCGTCTTGAACACCACCTCGAACTCGATGAGGGCCAGCGCGCGCCCGGTGCACAGGTGGATGCCGTGGCCGAAGGCGAAGTTGCGGTGCGCTTCCCGATGGAGGTCCAGCCGGTCCGGCGCCTCGAAGACCGTGCCGTCGCGGTTGGCGGAGTCTGGCTGCGCGAGGACGCCCTCCCCCGCGCGGATGAGCTGGCCGCCCACGGTGAGGTCCACGGTGGCGACGCGCTACCGGGCCAGATGCGAGACATTGACGAAGCGCAGGAGCTCCTGCACCGCCGCGGTGATGGCGGCGGGGTCCTCCATCTGGCGGAACTTCGCGAGCTGCTCGGGGTGGATGAGCAGCGCCAGCGTCCCCAGCCCGAACATGTACGCCGACGGTCCGTGCCCGGCGTAGTACAGCGCGTGGAACAGGGACGCCGCGTCCGGGGGACTCAGCTTCCCCGTCGCCACCTGCTCCGTGACGACACGACCGATGAGCGTGTCCCCAGGCTCACGCAGGTTGTCCTCCACCAAGCGCAGGAAGACATCATCCAACGCCATCAAGGCCGCTGTCGCCTCCTCGCGGGAGGACGCACGCGAGCCGACGGTCCTGCTCAGCACGTGCAGCGCCTCGGCGCCCTCCTGGGGCACGCCGAGCAGGTCGCCAATGACTTGCAGGGCCACGGGGAGCGCGAACGCCGACATCAGGTCCACGGGTCTCGGGCCGGCCAGCATCGCGTCGAGCGCCGCGTCCACGGTGGGCTTCCACTGGGGTGACTCCACCGTGCCGTTCTCGCTGACGGACCACGAGCGACGCACGGCCAGGCTCGCCATCGACCACGGGGCGGACGTCGTCCTGGGCCACCATCACCACATGCTCCGCGGGGTGGAGTTCCACGCCGGCAGGCCCATCTTCTACGGGCTGGGACACTATGTGTTCGACCTGCCGAACCTCACCGAGCGGCTCGCGAAGGATGGCTACCTGGGCGTGGGACGGCCGGAGGAGATGGCGGCCTGGGCCCGCAAGTTCGGCGAGTACATGATTCGCCCGAGGGAGGGCTACCCGCTGCTGCCGTTCCACCCGGACTCGAGGATGACCGGCGCGGCGGTGGTCCACATCACGCCGTCCGGGCGCATCCGCGCGGGCTTCCTCCCCGCCATCATCAATCCCGCCAACGAGCCCATCCACGTGGCCGCGGACAGCGACGAAGGCAGGCGGGTGGTGGCCTATCTCGAACGCTGCTGCGCGGCCGAACAGCTCCCGACGCGGCTCATCGCTCCTCGGCCCGACTCCGGCCTGCCCAGCGCGTGCATCGAGTTCGTGTCGACGGCGACCGACTGAGCGGGACCAGGGCGAGGCCTGCGCCGAGGCGGCGGCTCGCACGCATCCAGCTCGAGGCCCACCCTGGACGGGTCCTCAGGGTCCACGACGACCAGCTCCCCAGGACGCGGGCTGCGCGCGGGAAGCCCCGCGGCCTCAGGTGTCGGGCAGGTCGTGCCCCTCCTGCTGACGGAGCCACTGGGAGATGGCCTTCTCTGACTCGAGATGGCGGTCGAGGAACACGAAGTGCCCGCTGTCCAGCTCCACATAGGTGGCTCGCGGCCCCAGGCGCTCGACATAGGCACGCATGGCGGGGGTGCCCATCATGGAGTCATGGCGCCCCTGTATCACCAGCGTGGGTACCTCCGGCACGGGGGCCGAGGGCCGCGCGCCGGACACGAGCACCAGGCCCCGCAGGTCCAACCCCGGGTGCGAGACGCGATTGACGAGCACGCTCGCCCCCACGCCGCCGTTGGAGAGCCCTCCCAGGTAGAAGCGACGAACCCCCCGGGCCGAGAGCCATTCGAGGGTCGCCTTCAAGGTGCTCGCCCCCTGGGGCGACCACCAGTCTCCGGCGGGACCCACCGAAGGGCACACCGTCAGCGCGGAGATGGTCCAGGACGCCCGCGCCATCTCCCAGCAGTACACGGCGAAGTTGCCCGCATACCCGTGCAGGAAGACCACGGCCGTGTCCGGCGTCGCCCCTCGAGCCGGCGGGATGACCAGCGCATCGAAGGACTCCGGCGACTGAAGCCCCAGGTAGGTGGCAATCGCGGGCGTGGCCACCGCCCCCTCCGCCACCTCCATGCGGTCGAAGGCCGCCTCCAGCGCGGGGATGAACCCGCTCGCCTCCGAGCGCGGCAGCTTCCCCAGCCGCACCAGCGCGTGCGCAGCGAACAGCGTCCCGTCCCGCTCGTCGACGAGCCGATTCACCCACCGATGGCCTCCCTCCGGAAGCCGCACGGTCTTCAGGAGCGTGCCGTCCGCGAAGAGCAGCCGTGAGCAGGCGACGAGCGCGATGAGCCCGAGCCCCGCTCGCCACAGGCCCCGGGCACGCAGCATCAGGCCGACGGCCACCAGCACCAGCCCCCCGGAGTAGCTCCAGCCCGAAGGCGAGGCGCCGATGTGGGCCGCCGCCGCCAGCAGCAGCCCGGCGACCGGCGTCAGGAGGACTCCCAGCAAGACTCCGGGCCACGTGCGGGGCCGAGCGCCCTCCTTCGAGGGAGCACGACGAACGCCTGCGGGAACCGCCATGGGAGCGGAGATGGAATGAGCCATGCCGAGCACCCTGGCGGACCTGGAGCGGCGCGCGGGGTCCACGAGTCCGAGCGGTCCGGAGGCCCGGGGGAGTGGCTCCAACGAGTGCCTGGGCGGCAAGGCTCGCCGTCGAACGACCCGATTCACCCAGGGCCATTCGTGCTCACGGTTTCTTGGGTGTCGTGGTCGGGGCGGGGTCCACCACCGCGCTCCAGTCGATGTCCGCGTTGATGTCCGCCAGCCGCCCGGAGGACTGCTGCCGCCGGTCCTCCTTCCCGAGGTCGCCGGGGTGCACGACACCGTAGGGCAGCTTGAGGGCCTGCGCCGCGTCGCGTGCCTTGACCGCCTTGTCGCGGCCCACGCGCAGCTCCCCTCTCCTGCGCTGCACCTCGCGCGCCGCGGCGGCCTTGGCCAGATAACGCTCCCGCTGCATCTTCAGCTCCTCGCGCTCCGGCCCCGCCCCCAGCTTCGAGAGCTGCCGCTGGAGGTTGGCCGCCGCGGCCTCGAGCTCGCGGACGAGCGTCGGGTCATTCACCCGAGGATCGCTCTCCACCGACTCAATCTCCACATCGACCGCGCGCAGCTTCCGGGTCGCGGTCGCCACCTCGGCCTCCTTGCCCTCCTTGGCCTTCTGGTGCTTCGGGTCCAGCGTCGCGTTGTAGGCGCGGAGGTTCGCGTCGAGCACCCTCGCGTTGGTGCTCAAGGTGCGCAGCCGCTGGAAGAGTCGGACCAGCGCCTCCAGGTCGTCTCCCCGGTTCACGCCGCGGAGCACGGCGAGCTGTCCCGGGTCCAGGTGCTTCCCCAGCGAGCCCAGGAAGGACTCGTTCCTGGCCTGGAGCCACGTCACGAGCTTCTTGCGGTTCACCGGGCCCTTGAGCTTCTTGCCCTGGATGAAGTCCGCGTTCTCCTTCGCCAGCTTCGTCGCGGCCGCGCCCGTGCGGCCCGGCAGCATCTGCGCCGCGGTGAGCGCGGGCCCCGTGTCGGGAGTCACCCGTGAGATGTGCGTGACGGGCGTGACGTAGGGGTCCAGGTTGTTGCTGGGATTGGGCACGAAGCGGTCGCCCAGCCTCGCCTTGTGTTGCACGCCGCCTCTGGCCGGGGTCGGCTGGCTCCAGACGATGGCCACGTGGTAGCGGGCTCCGGGTGGCGTCTGGACGAGGTCCTTCTTCTCCCAGTGGGAGAAGATGACGCTGTGCCCACCGCCTTCCGACGCGTTGGCGTTGTAGAGGTACAGCCAGTCTCCCGTCTGGATGTCGTTGAGCTTCGCCAGGGGGAGATGCCGCTGCCGGTAGTATCTCGACCCCTTGCCGGGGTTCTCCGCCGCCGCCTTCTCCGCCGCCTCCGCCTGCTTCGTGCCCTCGTGCAGCGGTCCCAGGCCCTCGTCGCTCGGCTTCACGGTGCTCGGCGCCGGCCCCGGGTGTCCCGCGCCGCAGGACGGGGGCATCTCGGCGCCCTCGGCCTCGTCGAGGGGCAGCTTGTCTTTCGAGACCCGGTCCTGTCTCGTGATGTCAATCGACCTCCCCGTGTTGAGCATCGCGGCGCCCAGCGGGTCGAAGGACCCCATCACCCCTCCGGCGAAACCGGACCCGGGCGGGGTGGCGCCAGCGTAGTGGTGGACGATCTGCACCCAGTGGAAGCAGAACTGCGCATGCACCCGCTGCTCGAACGAGCCGGGCTGGTAGATGCCCTTCGCGAGGATGTGGGCCGACAGGAGCAGGCGCTGCTGCGCCGTGGTCGCCCCCCGGTCGGAGCCGTTGAACAGGCGCTCGGGGATGCGCTTGGAGACGATGAAGTCCCGCAGCTTCTGGCGCTGGGTGTTCGTGAAGAGCGCCTGGAGCCTCGCGGACGTCAGCGGGGCCGCCGGCACGCCGAACACGTTCAGCACATCCGCGAACTCCGTGTTGAAGAGGGAGGTGAACGCGTCCGCCATCGTCGTCCTGGGCAACGCCGGGCCGACGATTGCCTCCAGGCGGGCGAGCTCGGCACGCAGATGTTGAATCGTCGCGTTGTCGGCCCCGGGGGGCTGCCGCGCCAGCCAGCGGTGAATCCTGGCGATCTCCAGCCGGGCGGCCTGCGGGTTCGTGGCACTGACGCTGTTCTTCAGTGACTGCGGCTCGTCCGTGTCGGAGCCCAGAAGGGGCGTGTCCAAGGGCTGTCGGCGGAGTGTGCTCGTACCGCCCTGGAGGGTGTGCGTCAGCTCGTGCGCCAGCAGCCGATCTCCCGCGGCCGTCCCCGGCCCGTAGCGCCCGGGAGCGAAGACGACGTCATGTCCGACGGAGTAGGCGTGCGCGCCCACCGCCAGGGCGCTCCGCGCGGCCCGCGAGTCGTCATGCACACGCACGGAGGAGAAGTCGGCGCCACCGAAGCGCGCCTCCATCGCGTCGCGCGCGGCCGGCTCCAGCGGGCGCCCGGGCCGGGCGAGCACTTCATGGACGACCGGCGGCGCGAGCGCACGCGATGCCCCCACGTCTCCATTCCCCCGGCGCAGCCCCGGGCCGACAGGCGCCGGTTGCGGCGTCCCCATGACCTGGTCGGCAACGGTGTCGGCCTGGCGCTCGAACGGGTCCCCCGGAGAGCCGAGGGTCAGCTCGCGTTGAATCCGTGGCGGCGTGATGGAGATGCGGGCGAAGTCGAACTGGGAACCGGGAGCGACTGGCGCCGACAATCCGCCGCCCGATTCCGATGCGACGCGCGCGACGGCCGGGCGCTGCGATTCACGCTTCGGGGCAGGAGCATGCGCCGACGACGGACGCGGCTTCTGGTCGAACGCGAACATGGAGTACTCCTCCCCCAGGACGACAACGATGGAGCCGCACGGCGTCTGGCGCCCAGTATAGGAGAGAGGAAGGTCCGGGCGTCACCTGGCGTGGGCGAAGCCCCGCTCAACGCTCTCCCCCAGTCGCCCAGGAAGTCGCCCATGGTGAGTGGCACGCCTTGGTTGCGCAGGATGCCGTAGGCCGTGGTCAGGTGATGGAAGAAGTGGGGAATCGCGAAGGCCCGCAGGAACTGCCTCCCACTGGCGCGCGCCGAGCCACGGCGGTGCTCGATGACGACCTCTCGTTCGAAGCCACCTCCGAGGTCGCTCGGAGCGAGCGTGTCCATGTGCAGGTCCGCCGCGGAGATACCCGCGACGGCTCCAGCGAGCCGCGCATCCAGCAACGCCGCGTCACCAAGGCCACTGGCGGCGGCATCCCACCCTCTCGTCACCCTCGTCCGGCACGGGTTGGGCAATGGCTTTCCGCGCGAGGTGGTCATCCGACCCGAGCCCCTGGGAGATACGGTCCGCCGGCTGTTCGGCAACAAGGACGAGGATGTTGGAGATGCCAGCCTTGATAGTGCATTGGACGATTGATGGTCGTCGCGTCGTCGAGCGCGCTCCACGCCGGATGGGATGTCAGGGTCACGGGTCAAGATGCTCCCGGTTCGACAACACAAGGAGCCCGCAACCATGAAGACCGCCATCGCAGCCCTCACCCTGCTCGTGTCCACTTCCGCCGCGGCGTCCTTGACCCTCCGCTACGAGAACAAGGACTCCAAGGCGTACGCCGCCGAGGCCGTGTGCAGCGGGAGCAAGCAGGACCCGGTGAAGTTCTCCGCCAGCACCACGTCCTCGGTCTCCATCCAGGGTTCGTCGCCCTGCAAGGTGACGCTGCAGGGCACCACCATCACCTTCGACGGTGACGCGAACATCATCATCAAGGACGGGAAAATCTCCCGGAAGTAGCCCGGAGCGACCGCGTTCCCGTCCAGGACCTGAACGGACGGGAGCGCGCTGTCCGGCATGGCATCCATCGAAGGGCCCTTGCTGACTCCAACAAGGTGGGTTCTCGGAGCCTCTCGTGGACTTCACTCGACCTGACGTCCGAGCAGGCCCCTTCCAGGCCGAACCGTCGTCGGACGCCTGCTCGCGCCGCCCAGCACCGTGGCACCGGCAGGCGGGGGACCGCGCGGGATGAAAGGCACGCAACGTCTCGTTGCAACGCCCAATCCATGACGCAACCCCCACCCGACGCCTTCTCCCCCGCCGCCACGGGAGTCAGGGGCCTGCTCGCCTCCTGCTGGCAGGCCGTGCGCGGCTCCACCGAGGACCTGGCCACCGGCCCCGTGGACCGCGCCTTCCTGCTGCTGTCGGTCCCCATGGTGCTGGAGATGGTGATGGAGTCCATCTTCGCCCTCGTGGACGTGCTCTTCGTGTCCCGACTGGGCGCGGACGCCATCGCCACCGTGGGCCTCACCGAGGCCGTGCTCACGCTGTTCCGGACCGTGCCCCTGGGGCTGGCCGTCGCCGCGACCGCGCTCGTCTCCCGCCGCATCGGCCAGAAGGATCCGGAGCGCGCCGCGCGCACCGCCGTCCAGGCACTGGGGTTGGGACTGGCCCTGTCCGTGCCGCTGGCGCTGGCCGGCGGCCTCTTCGCGCGCCCCATCCTCACCGCCATGGGCGCGTCCCCCGGCGTGGTGACGCACGGCCTGGGGTACGCGCGGCTGATGCTGGGCGGCTTCCCCATCATCATGCTGCTGTTCCTCATCAGCGCCATCCTGCGCGGCGCGGGGGACGCGGCCACCTCCATGCGCGCGCTGTGGCTGGCCAACTCCGTGAACATCGTGCTCGCGCCGCTGTTCATCTTCGGCCTGGGGCCCGTGCCCGCCCTGGGCGTCACCGGCGCCGCGGTGGCCACCACCGTGGGCCGCGCCTCCGGCGTGCTGTACCAGGTCTACCGCCTGCTCCAGGGCCGCGGACGGCTGGAGCTGCGCCGCGTGGCGGGGCCCTCCGGCCGCGTGCTCGTGGGCCATGCCCACAACCGGCACGTCGACCAGCGGGGCGTGGGGGGCACGCCGCTGGACCCCGCCGGCTACGCGGCGCTGATGCCCGGGGCCGCCTGCTACGACGACGCTGGATTCGTCACCCGCTTCCTCGACGGGGGCGCCGTGCCCGACACCCCGCTGCCCCAACTGGAGCGCGCGGAGGCCTTGAGCTTCGCGTGGCCCCCGACGCCGGGACGCAGGTCCATCGACTTCGGCGTGGCCGTGCCGGGCGCGAGGCTGAGCCCCAATCCGCTGCTGGAGGCGCATGACGGCCGGGTGCGCCCCGCGTGGCCCACGCCTGGCCTGGCCGCCGAGTACGTGAGCGCCCACTACCTGTGCTCGGACGCGCCCGAGGACGCGGCCCTGCTGCGGCGGGCCGCCACCGACGCGACGCCCGAGCAGCGGGCCGCGCTCGTCAGGCGGCGGTGGCTCCTGAACCTTCCAGAGAGGTGGTGACATGTCCGGGGCGAAGCCAGGGGGCCGCACGCTGGGCTGGGCGGTGGTGGGGTGCGGGCTGGTGGCGCGGGAGTACGTCATCCCGGCGCTCCAGGGCGCGCGCAACGCGCGGCTGGTGGCGCTGTGCGACTCGGACGCGGAGGCGCTGATGCGCATCCCGGCGGACGACGTCGTCCGTCACACCGCGCTGGAGGCGGCGCTGGCGGACCGGAGCGTGGAGGCCGTCTACATCGCCACGCCCAACCACCTGCACGCCGCGATGACGGAGGCGTGCGCGGCGGCGGGCAAGCACGTGCTGTGCGAGAAGCCCATGGCCATCACCGCGCAGGACGGGCTGCGCATGCTGTCCGCGTGTCGGCGCGCGGGCGTGCACTACGCCACCGCGTTCGACCAGCGCCACCACGCCGCGCACCGCAAGCTGCGCACGCTGGTGAAGGAGGGCGTGCTGGGCACCATCACCCAGGCGCGCATCCACTACGCCTGCTGGCTGCCCGCGGACTGGGCGCCCGACAACTGGCGCATCGACCCGGAGCGGGCCGGCGGCGGCGCGATGATTGACCTGGCGCCCCACGGGCTGGACCTGCTGGAGGTGGTGCTGGGGGATGAATGGCGGTCGCTCGTCGCGATGACGCAGCGGCGCGTGCATGACTACGCGGTGGACGACGGCGCGGTGCTGATGGGGCAGTTCCGCGGCGGCGCGCTGGGCGTCCTCCAGGTGGCCTACAACTGCCCGGACGCGTACCCCCGGCGCACGCTGGAGCTCATCGGCACCCGCGCGCGCGCGCTGGCGTACAAGACGATGGGGCAGACGCCCGGCGGGACGCTGTCGCTCACCGACGCGACGTCAGGTGAGGAGACGTGGCTGCCCCTGTCCCCGGACGAGGACCAGAGCCCCTTCCGCAACCAGGTGGAGGCCTTCTCCGACTGCGTGCTGGAAGGCCGCCCCCAACCCTTCGCCCCGGAGCGCGACGTGCGCCTCGTGGGGCTCCTGTCGCAGGCGCTCCACGCCGGGGAGGCGTTTCCCCCATGTCACTGACCCGCTATGCCTGTACCCACTGCGGCACCTGGCAGCCGGGGTTTGCTCGCCAGCCGCCCGCGGGCTGCCCCACCTGCCTGGACGTGCGCAACGCCCTGCCGCCGGACGGCTGGGAGTTCCAGACGACGGGACAGGTGTCGGAGCGCCTGAGCACGCACTGGGAGGAGGCGCTGCCCGGCGTCTGGGGCTTCTCTTGCGCGCCGCGCTTCGGCCTGGGCTCCACGGGGTGGCTGCTGCGCCGCCCCGAGGGCAACGTCGCGTTCGAGGCCGCGCCCTGGTACTCGCGGCCGGCGCTGGAGTTCCTGGAGACGCTGGGCGGCCTCCAGGTGCTGTCCGCGTCGCACCCGCACGGCTTCGGGGCGCTGTGGCAGTTGCAGGAGCGCTTCGACCCGCTGCTCGTCCTGCACCGGGACGCGGTCCGTTACAGCAAGGCCTTCCAGGTGCGCTGGCCGGTGGACGACGAGCACCCCCTGGCGCCGGGCCTGACGCTGCGCTGCGTGGCGGGGCACTACGAAGGCCAGACGGTCTTGTACGACGCGCGCACCCGCTCGCTGTTCTGCGGCGACGCGCTGAAGGTGGAGCTGGACGCGCACGGCCGACCCACGGCGCTGTCGTGTCACAAGGGCTTCCACTACGCGATTCCGCTGAGCCACGCGGAGCTGCGCCGCTACCGCGCGGTGCTCGAGCAGCTCCCGTTCGAGAACGTCTTCACCCCGTTCGAGTTCGCGCGCGGCGTCACCCGTGAGCATGCCCTGGCGCTGTTCGACCGGCTGCTCGCGGGCATGCCTCACACCCGTCCCATTGCGTTGGAGGAGCTGTCATGAGCCTGACCGAAGCCCTGGATGCCTATTTCCGTGTCATGCCTCCGGGAGCGTTCCCGATCTTCCGCATCGACCCGCTGGACCGGCTGGGCGTGCCGGTGGTCTCCGCCAGCCTGCGGATGGGAGACCGCCCCGGCGACATCATCCACGCCAACGGCTACGGCGCCACCGAGGAGGAGGCGCGCGTCGGGGCCCTGGGAGAGCTCGCCGAGGAGGTCTGCGCGGACCAGGCCCTGCTGCGCATGCCCCGCGTGCACGGCACCTACGCGGAGCTGGTGGGCACCTTCGGCGACTCGGCGGTGGTCGACCCGCTCACCCTGAGCCTGCCCGCGGGCAGCCCCTACCGGCCCGACATGCCGCTCGTCTGGGGCGAGATGAGGCGGCTGTCCACCGGCGAGCGGGTGCTGGTGCCAGAGGAGTTCATCGCCGTGCGACCCGGGAACCTGGTGGGGAAGACGCCGCTCGCCAGACCCTTGACCAACGGGCGTGGCGCGGGACGCACGCAGCAGCAGGCGCTGGCGCACGCGCTGCTGGAGCTGCTGCAACGCGACGGCAACGGGCTCCAGTTCCGCGCGATGGACCAGGGCGTGGTGCTGGACCTGGAGGGCGCGGCGCTGGACCCTGACGTGCGGGAGCTGCTGGGGCGCTACCAGCGCGCGGGCGTGGAGGTGCTGGCGAAGCTGGCGAGCACCGACTTCGGCCTCGTGAACGTCTACGTGGTGGGCCACGACCTGTCCGTGGGCAACCAGCCGCTGCTCGTGACGGGTTGCGGCGAGGCGACGGACCCGGACCGGAACCGGGCGCTGCGCAAGGCGCTGCTGGAGTTCGCGGGCTCCCGGGCGCGCAAGGCCGTCTCGCACGGCCCGATGAGCGAGGTGGCCCGCGTCGCGCCCCGGGAATACATGGAGCAGTTCGTCCCCCTGGTGGACGTGGCCTCCGAGGAGCCCCGCGCGCTACAGGCCATGGCGGAGTGGTCCCAGCTGCCGGCCTCGGCGCTGCGCGAGCTCACCGCGTGCACGTTGCTGCGCCGGCGCACCGTGCGCTTCGAGGAGCTGCCCCAGGTGCCGGGGATGGAGGACCCCGCGAGGCGGTGTGAGCACGTGGTGAAGCAGCTCCATGCGGCGGGCTTCGACATCCTCGTCGCGGACCTGTCGCCTCCAGGCCACCCCGTGCACGTGGTGAAGGTGGTGGTGCCGGGACTGGAGGTGGAGACGATGACCTATGGCCGGTTGGGCGAGCGCAACGTGGCGCGGCTGCTCGAGCGCCGTGAGCCGCTGGTGGGCCTGGGCGCACCGCCGCCGGGAGCGCAGCCGGTGCGGCTCACCCCGGAGGCCGAGGCGCGGCTGGGCGGTCCCGCCTGGTTCGACACGCGGCTGGCCGAGGCGCGCGTGGGACGCCTGTATCCCCTCTACCGGGAGCCGGACCGCCACGCCGTGCACGCGATGCGCACGAGCCGTCGCTTCGGGGGGCAATGAGCCATGGCGCTGCGCTTCGCGTACAACACCAACGGCGTGTCCAACCACCGCTTCGAGGACGCGCTGCGCCTCATCGCGGACAGTGGCTACGACGGCGTCGCGTTGACGCTGGACCACCACCACTTCGACCCGTTCGCGCCGGACTTCGAGCAGCGGAGCGGCCAGCTCGCCGCGCTGCTGGAGCGGCTGGGGCTGGGGCTGGTGGTGGAGACGGGGGCGAGATTCCTGCTGGACCCTCGGCGCAAGCATGAGCCCACGCTCATCACGCCGGACGCCGCGGGTCGGGCCCTGCGCCTGGAGTTCCTGAAGCGCGCGGTGGACGTGTGCGCGACGTGTCGGGGCGAAGCGGTGTCCTTCTGGGCGGGGGTGCCCCGCGCCGAGGTGACGCAGGAGGCGGCCTGGCCGTGGCTGGTGGACGCAGTGGCCCGGCTGTCGGAGTACGCGGCGGCGCGCGGGGTGGTGCTGGCGGTGGAGCCGGAGCCGGGGATGCTGGTGGACACCGTGGACGGCTGGGGCCTGCTGCAGGCGCGGGTGGTGGCGGCGGGCGCGCCTCCTGTCCGCCTGGCCCTGGACGTGGGGCACCTGCTGGTGACCGGCGAGCGGGCGCCAGCGGAGGCGGTGCGTGAGTTCGCGCCGGTGCTGGGCACGGTGGCGCTGGAGGACATGAAGCGCGGCGTGCATGAGCACCTGCCGTTCGGCGAGGGGGACGTGGACGTGCCGTCGGTGCTGCGGGAGCTGACGCGCGCGGGCTACGACCGGCTGGTGTGCGTGGAGCTGTCCAGGGATGCGCACCGGGCGCATCAGATGGTGCCCGGGGCGCTGGAGTGGCTGAAGGCGCGCCTGCCCACGGGCGCGGAGGTGGCGGCGTGAACACCGTGAGCCCGCTGCGAATCTGCTTCATCTCCCGGCGCTTCTTCCCCGCCATCTCGGGGATGAGTGTCTATGCCCTCAACCTGGTGCGGGAGCTGGTCGCGTGCGGGCATGACGTGACGATGGTGAGCCAGTACCGCAACGACGCCGCGGGGATGGCGGTGTATGGGGGCGGGCCGCCGCCAGGGATTCCGGGCGCGCACGTGCTGGGGTGCGAGTCCCGGGGCGAGCAACGCATCAACCAGGGGCAGCCCGCCAGCTTCGAGCAGGACGTGGAGGACCTGGTGGAGACGGTGGTTCGCGAGCACCGGCGCCGGCCCTTCGACTTCATCCATGCCCAGTATGGTTACCCCTGTGGCCTGGCGGCGCTGGAGGCCTCGCGGCGTCTGGGATTGCCCAACGTCGTCTCCATCCAGGGCGGTGACGGACACTGGGTGGGGACGTGCTGTGGGACGCACAAGCAGGCGATGCTCGCGGTGCTGGGCCACTCGGGGGCGCTGTTGATTGGCAGCCGGTCCTTCGCGGAGGAGGTGCGGGGGCACCATGGGACGCCGCTGGAGCGGTTCACCATCGTCCCGGGCGCCACGGACACGCAGCGCTTCCATCCGCGCAACGAGTCCCGGCTGGGGGAGCCGCAGGACGTGCCGGTGTGGCTGTACCACGGCCGGGTGGACGCGCGAAAAGGCGTGATGGAGCTGCTGGACGCGGCGAAGCAGTTGGTGGCGGAGGGACGCCGGTTCCGGCTGCGCGTGTCTGGAATCGGGCCGGACGTGGAGGCGGTGCGCGCGCGCGTGGAGGCGGAGGGGCTTCGGGGCACGGTGGAGCTGACGGGCGTGTCCACCTACGCGCAGGCGCCGGACCTGTACCGGAGTGGGGACCTGTTCGTGTCGCCCACGTATTCGGAAGGGTTCTCCAACACGCTGCTGGAGGCGATGGCGTCGGGGCTGCCCATCGTGTCCACGAAGGCGGTGGGGGTGGTGGACTGCCTGGAGGACGGGCGGGACGCGCTGTTGGTGCCGCCGAGGGACAGCGTCGCGCTGGCGGAGGCCATGGGGCGGCTGATGGACGACGCGCCGCTGCGAAGACGGCTCGCGACGACGGCGCTCGGCGAGGTGCGGGAGCTGTACTCGTGGCGGACGGTGGGGCGACAGATTCAGGGTGTGTACAAGGCGCTGACCGGCACGCGGCCGGACACGCGGTGGACGAACGTGTATGACCCGGCGACGACGCAGCGGAGCGCGGACCCCTCGTGCAGGTTCCGGGCGGCGCCGCACCTGTTATGAGCACCGCCCTCTTCGTGTCGCCGCACCTGGACGACGTGGCCTTCTCGTGTGGGGGGACACTGGCGGCCTTGAAGGCCAAGGGTTGGACGGTGGCGCTCATCACCGTCTTCACGCGCTCGGTGCCGGAGCCCCGGGGCTTCGCGCTGAAATGCCAGACAGAGAAGGGGCTGGGGCCGGAGGTGGACTACATGGCCCTGCGGCGCGAGGAGGACCGGGCGTTCGCGAAGCGGCTGGGCGTGGACGTCCTGGCGTGGGCGGACCTGGAGGAGGCGCCGCACCGGGGCTACGCGAGCGCGGAGGCGCTGTTCCAGCCCCCGCGAGCCGATGACGCCATCCAGGCGGAGGTGGCGCGGCGTCTGAAGCCGGTGTTGTGGGAGCTGACGCCCAGCCGGGTCTTCGTGCCGCAGGCGCTGGGGGGCCACGTGGACCACGTGCAGGTGGTGCGCGCGGCGCGGGGGTTGGGCATCCCGTCCCACCGCGTCTGGTATTACCGCGACACGCCCTACGCCGTGCGCCAGCCGGGCGCGAAGCCCGACCCGGCGCTGCCTCGGGAGCCGCGGCCCCTGGCGGTGGACATCACGGCGCACCTGACGACCAAGGTGGAGGGCTGCCTCTGCTACGGCACCCAATTGGGCTTCCAGTTCGGCGGCGCGGAGGGCGTGGGACCGATGCTGGAAGCCTTCCACCACCGGGAGGCGGAGGCCCACGGACGCTCGGGAGCCGCGGAGGTCTTCCTGGGTCAGCAACTCCCGACGGCATCCCCGCGCTGACGCACGGCTCGGCGGAATGCGTCGGGGCTCGCTGGCTGAAGCTGCTCCGGGAGCACGTCTGTTCTATGCACCCGCCGCGAGCGCGTCGGCGAGGCGGGGGAACACCGGCTTGAACCCGAGGTCCTCGCGGATGCGGCGTCCGTCGAGGAGCACGTCGAAAGCGCGCGCGAACTCGGCGTTCGAGCCATCGGGCGGGGGCTGCCCCACCGATGCGAAGAGCGTGGCGAGGTCAGGCGCCTCGTCGTCGACCACGTTGTAGATGCGGTGCGCCGGCGAAGGCGCCTCGAGCAGGCGTGCCACGGCCTGCGCGACGTCGGCGTGGTGGGCAATCGACATGCGTTGGGCCGCCGGGAAGCCGCGCATCATCGGCACCACCTCCTCGATATGTGGGTCCCCGTCGCCGTACACGAACGGCAGGCGCAGCACCCGCACGTCGAGCCCTTCGACTCCGAGGAGGAAGCGCTCGGCGGCGAGCTTGCTCACCGGATAGGCCACGGTCGGCGCACAGGAGTCTTCCTCGCCGACGAGGCGTCCCCCCGTCGAGCCATGGACCAGGCCGGTGCTCGTGAAGATGAAGCGCTTCACGGACGCGGCACGTGCGGCGGCCGCGAGGTGCTGCGTGCCCAGGTCATTGACCGCGTGCGCCTGCTCGGGCGTCGCGCCGCGGAAGAACGCGGCGCAGTGGACCACGGCGTCGACGCCGCGCACGGCGGGCACCAGCGAGCCCGCGTCGAGCAGGTCGCCCTGGGCGAGCTCCACCCGCGCCTCCTTCGGGAAGACGGCGCGGGTGGGCTCGCGGACGAGGGCACACACGTCATGGCCCCGCTCGGCGAGTCGCTGGGTGAGTCGGCTTCCGACCTTTCCGGTCGCTCCGGTGACAAGGATTTTCATGGGCCGACCTTCGCCCGCCCAGGCGCGGCGGGGATTGGAGAAAACGGACACGTGCCCCCACGCTTGCGCCGCCGTCGAGCGCGGGCCAGAGTCAGGGCATGCATGCGGGCCTTGTCCATCGCCATCACATCGCGCCGGGCGCCTCGGTCGCGTCCGCTGTAGCCGCGCTGTTCGTGGACGAGCGCGACCACGACGTGCGGGGCCTCCTGATTCCGCGGCCCGAGGTCCATCTCGTCGTTCGGTTCGGGCCGGCGGCGCGAAGGGGCCTGGACGCACACGCGATGGGCGGAATGCAGCGGGTGCGTCGCAAGCACATCCACCACGGACAGCGGACCGTGACGGCGCGGCTCCACCTGGGCGCGCATGAGGCGGTGCTCGGCGTCCCGGCCTCCGCCCTCGCCGGAAGCATCGTCGCACTCGAGGACCTGTGGGGCGATGCCGCGGCCCGGCGGCTCTTCGAGCGGCTCGGCGACACCGACGACACGGCCCAGGCGGCGGACATCCTGGAGCGCGCCATCGCCGAACGCCTCGCGCGCACGAACGGACGCCGCGCCCACCCACGACTCGCCCTCGACGCCGCCGAGCGGCTCTCGAGCGGCACGGTGAACGACGTCGCGGGTGACATCGGGGTGAGCGACAGACATCTGCGTCGCGTGTTCCGGGAGACCGTCGGCGTGGGCCCCAAGGCCTTCGCCAGGCTCGTCCGCTTCCATCGCGCGCTGCGCGCCGCATCCGGGGACGAACACGCCCACTGGGCGGACATCGCCGCCGACGCCGGCTATTACGACCAGGCGCACCTCATCGCCGAGTTCCGCGCGTTCACGGGTCTGACGCCCCAGGGGTTCCTCCGGGAGCTCCGAGCGACGGAGTTGATCAGCTGACACCCGGGCCAGTGCCCCGCTGCCCCCCAGGCCGGAGACCCCCTCTGTCGGACGCATCTCGCTCCATCTTCTTCGGCGCCAATGCCGCGCGGACCGGACACTTCGAGGCAACGGGACCGCTCGCGGTCAAGCGAGCCCGCTGGAAGTTCGCGCCGCGCGCGCTCGTGACGACGCGCAACACGCCCGCCATCCACGACGGCGTGCTGTTCGCGAACTACGACAACGACAGGCTCTACGCGCTCGACCTCGCGAAGGGGAAGGATCTCTGGAGCGTGCGGGTCGGCGGCGCCAGCCCCGAGAGCCTCTCTCATCCGACGGTCGCGCGGGGCCTGCTCTTCGTCGTCGGCGGCGGGCAGTGTCACGCCGTCGACCTGGGCACGCACGCCCTCCGCTGGAGCGTCTCATGCGACTCCGAGGCGACCTCCTCGCCCATCGTCGTCGACGACGTCGTCTATGTGGGGACCCGGTCCGGCGCGGTCCTCGCCCTCGACGCGCGTACGGGGACCGAGCAATGGCGCGCGCAGCTCCGCTGTGGCGGGAGCGTACAGTCCGCGGTCAGCGTGACGCGAGCGCAAGTCCTCGTCGGGACCTGTCAGGGCTTCACCCAGGGCCACGTGGTCGCGCTCGACCGCGCCACGGGGGCCGAGCGCTGGTCGGTGGAGACCGGGTCGATGAGCCACGGCGGAGCCCCCGCCGTCCACGGCGACACGGTCTATGCCTTGTCCGGGCTGGGACAGCGCCTTCACGCGCTCGACCTCGACAGCGGCGAGCAGCGTTGGGCCTACCAGACGCCCGGCGCGCTCTGGGGAGCGCCCGCCGTCGCGGACGGTGTCGTGTGCTTCACCGGCTATCACTCGATGCTCCACGCCGTGGACGAGGAGACCGGGAAGGAGCGCTGGTCGGTCGCGCTCGACAAACCACCCGCCAGCACGGCCTCACCAACCATCGCCGGGGGACTCGTCTACCTGGGGGCCCGCAACGCCGTACACGCCTGGACGCTTCGGGAAGGGACGGAGCGCTGGCGGTGGAGGGCCCCCTATCGCGTGACGACGGCACCGCTCATCGCCGACGGCACCCTCTACGTGGGCTGTGACCGCGCCGTCGTCGCGCTGGGGTAGCGGCGCCCCGTCGCGCCGGGGCGCCCCGACAGGTCGAGCAGCCCCGCCCTTGACGAACACAGCCCTCGTCCCTACCCGTGACTCCTCTCACGGCAGGAGTGTCAAGGAATGGGATTGAGCAGGTGGGGTACGTGTCTCCTCGCGGTGATGTTGGTGGCCTGCGGTGATGGCGTCGGGCTGGAGCCGCCCTCCGAAGCCACGCAGGGGACGCTGCGGTTGCCGCTGACGGCGCAGAGCCCCGAGGGGGCGGTCAAGCTGGTCGGCGCCACGTTCAACATCACGGGCGCCCAGACGGTGTTCATCTCGGACACGTCCGCCGACACGTTGACCGTGCCGCTCATCGAGGGTGACTACACCATCGAGCTGGGGGGGAGCTGGCACCTGGAGCGCCTGTCGGCCCCCGGTGCGCCCCTGAGCGCCCAGCGACTGTCGCCCTCCGTGCTGGCCTTCTCGGTCATCCAGGGGAAGCTCACCGAGGTGCGCTACCTCTTCAAGCTCGCGGGCAGCGGCGGCGTGGACGTGGGCATCCAGGTGGACAACGGAGGCTCCATCTCAGGCACCCTGACGTTCACCCAGCATGAAGGTCCTCCGGACTCCGAGTTCGCGTCGCTGGTGGGCAAGAGCGTGCCCTTCGTCATCGGCTTCGAGACCTCTCGCGTGGTCAGGGAGGGAGGCGGCCCGAAGGCCCTCTCCGTGGAGACCGGCCCCATCCTCGTCCAGTTCGGCGGACCGGACGGGGCCCTGCTGGAGAAGCATGTGTCCCCCTTCTTCAAGGGGCGCTCCTTCCTCTTCAGGGTGACCAGCCTCCCGAGCGGGTATCAGGTGCTCAGCACCTTCCTGATTGAGGGCGTGGGCAGCGGCGCTCCGCTCGACTTCGTCTCACATGAGAGCCAGCCGTTCAGGGGCACCGTGGACCCAGGCGGCTATCCCGAGACGACCCCCTTCGAGTTCCAGTCCACCATGGTCTTCAGCCTCCACGCGTTCGGGGACCTGAGTGGCACGTTCACCGGCACGGTGGTGCCCAAGTAGCCACGGTGCCTCCCGGCATGGAGACGGCGGCCCTCCCGACGGAAGGCCGCCGCGCTGCCCGCTTCGAGCTCCGGACTCCGGAGCGGACTCCCTTGTCGAACCCGGCAGGGCTGTTGGGTTCTCACGGACCTCGCGAGGTGAAGCGGGAGTCGCGCAGGTTTCGGCCCTGCCCGAACCTCGCTCAGCGTGGCGCGAGTCCTCGCACGATGGGCGAGAGCACGCCCATCAACCGGCTCGCTACGACGGCCCGAGGAACCTCGGAGAGACGCGGGGCTTGCCCGCTGACGCGAAGGTGCACCCGCGCGCCAGGGACGAGGCGGCCGCTTGACGGTCGTGGCACGAGTCGGAGCAGCTCTCGGGCCTGCGCTTCGCGTGAGGCCCTTGCGCGGAGCCCCTATGCGCCCCGGCCCTCCATCAACCCGCGAATCTTCACCGCGTCCGCCTCCTCCATCGGGTTGTAGACGAGCATGGCCAGGTCGGGCCGGCCATCCACGGCGAACGACGAGTACTCCAGCGTGAGGGCGCCCAGCACGGGGTGGCGCAGCCGCTTCACGCCCTCGCCGAAGGACCTCACGTCGTTCTCGCGCCACATCGCCGCGAACTCCGGGCTGTCCCGGCACAGCTCGTCGACCAGCGGCTGCACCGTCTGGGCCGCCCCGGCGCGCGCCGCGTGGCCACGGTGCGGCTGCCGCCCTCCGTCCATGGCGTGGGAGACCACGGCTTCGTGCCCTTCCTGATTCAGCTGGCGCGCGAGAAGGGTGTGTCGGCGTACCTGGGTGAGGGGACGAATCGCTGGTCCGCCGTGCACGTGTCGGATGCGGGCCGGCTGTATCGGCTGGCGCTGGAGCACGGCGTGGGCGAGCGCGTCTATCACGCCATCGCGGAGCAAGGCGTCGCGGGTCTGGCTCTCATCCTGAGCACGCAGCCCGGTGGACCTGAGCGCGCAGAGGGGCGAGCGTGAGGTCGATGGCGGCGTCCCAGCGCTCGGAAAGCACCAGGGAGCGGAGGTCGAGCACATTTTGAC
>NZ_SRLW01000176.1:0-21111 GCF_006518215.1 Myxococcus sp. AB025B | reverse complement strand
GCCTTCGTCCCCGCGCAGCCCATCCCCAACAGCGCACCCAACATCCACACCACCGACGTCATCCCGAACCCACGCATCGTCATCCACCTCGTGCCGAAAGGCCGGGCCCACCCGAGGGCCCGGCGAACGAGGCGGAAGATGCGCCAGCGGCCGTTGGCGTACTTGCGCGCATCGGCCATCGATTTGCTCCCACCCGCCATCCGGCCCGACGCCCCCCGCGGGCCCGACTCGTGCGGGCGCCAACACACCGCCCCGCCAACGGCATCCACACCGGCCAGGGACGTGGAGTAGGTTCCCCCTACATCCCCGGGAGGACCCACCTCATGCCGAAGACGAAGTACGTGCTGGCCCTGGACCAGGGCACCACTGGCACCCACGTCTCCATCCTCGACTCGAAGCTCAAGGTGGTGGGCAAGTCCTACAAGGAGTTCACCCAGCACTTCCCCAAGCCGTCCTGGGTGGAGCACGACCTGGATGAAATCTGGGCCACCAGCGAGTGGTGCATCGCCCGGGCGCTCAAGAGCGCGGGGCTCACCGGCCGGGACATCTCCGCGGTGGGCATCACCAACCAGCGCGAGACGACGGGCCTGTGGACACGCGACACCGGCAAGCCCCTGCACCGCGCCATCGTCTGGCAGGACCGGCGCACCGCGGACCTGTGCCGCAAGCTCAAGGAGCGCGGCGTGGAGCCCCGCGTGCGCGAGACGACGGGCCTGGTGGTGGACCCCTACTTCTCCGGCACCAAGCTCACCTGGCTCTTCGAGCACGTGAAGGGCGCGCGCGCCAAGGCCGAGCGCGGCGACGTGTGCTTCGGCACCATCGACACGTGGCTCGTCTACAAGCTCACCGGCGGCACCACCCACGTCACCGACGTGTCCAACGCCAGCCGCACCCTGCTGATGGACCTGCGCACCCTGCAGTGGAGCGACGAGATGCGCTCGCTGCTCGACGTGCCCGGCGCGTGCCTGCCGCAGATTCGCGGCTCGGCCGAGGTCTACGGCACCACGCGCGGCATGCGCAGCCTGCCCGACGGCGTGCCCGTGGCGGGCATGGCCGGTGACCAGCAGGCCGCCCTCTTCGGCCAGGCCTGCTTCGAGCCCGGCGAATCCAAGTGCACCTACGGCACCGGCGCGTTCCTCCTGATGAACACCGGCACGGAGCCGGTGCGCTCGTCGGCGGGCCTGCTCACCACCGTGGCGTGGCGGCTGGGCGGCACCGGCTCCACCACGTACGCGCTGGAGGGCTCCAGCTTCATCGCCGGCGCCGCCGTGCAGTGGATGCGCGACGGCCTCAAGGCCATCAAGCGCGCCCCCGACATCGAGGCGCTCGCCGCCAGCGTGAAGGACTCCGGCGACGTCGTCTTCGTCCCCGCGCTCGCCGGCCTGGGCGCGCCGCACTGGCGCCCCGAGGCGCGCGGCCTGTTCGCCGGCATGGACCGCTCCACCACCGTGGCCCACATGGCGCGCGCGGTGCTCGAGGGCATCGCCCTGCAGATTCACGACCTGGCCGAGGCCATGCGCCGCGACAGCGGCCGCGCCATCCCCGTCTTCAAGGCGGACGGCGGCGCCGCGGCCAACAACCTGCTCATGCAGTACCAGGCCGACCTGCTCGGCGTCCCCGTGGTGCGTCCGAAGAACCTGGAGACCACCAGCCTGGGCGCGGCCTTCCTGGGCGGCCTGGGCGCGGGCGTCTGGGACAGCCCGGAGGCCATCAAGCGCGCGTGGAAGGCGGACAAGACCTTCAAGCCGAGGATGAAGCCGCCCGAGCGCGAGCGTCACCTCGCCAAGTGGAAGCGCGCGGTGGAGCGCGCATGAAGTCCCGGCGGCTCCTCCTGCTCGCCCTGGCCTTGCTCACGGGCTGCCCGGGCACCCTGCCTCCCGAGGAGTGTTTCCTCACCGGCGCGGCGGAGCCCCCCACGCTCATCATCGCGCAAGGGGAGACGGCGAGCGTGCGCGTCCCCGCCACCAGCCCCCAGGTCTGCGACACGCCGGAGGACGCCCACACGCCCGAGTCCGTCACCGTGGAGGTCCACAGCCCCGACAACCTGCCCGTGCCCGCCACGGTGGAGCTTCAGCCGGGCACCTGGTTCGCCACCGTGCGCTTCACGCCGAAGTCCACGGGCCGCCACCACGTCATCGTCGCCTTCGCCCCCGTGGGCAGCCTGCGGCAGTTCGACGTCCACGTGGCCCAGGACGAGCGCTCGCGCGCCCCGGTGGCGACGCTCGACGCGCGCCCCACCTGTCTCTTCGTGGACCGCACGCGCAGCGGGACCTGGCTGTGCGACCACCTGGCCCTGCGCGAGCCGGGGACGCTGCCCCAGCCCGTGGGCCGTGAGGCCCAGCCCGCCACCGCCGTGGCCGGAGACGTGGTGTGGGCGATGACGGACACGCAGGTGCGCCGCTACGTCGACCCGGGCACCGGGCCCCTCGTCCTCACCGGCGCCGCGCCCCTCCCGCCCGGCTCGTACGACACGGACCGCACGCCCCACTCGCGGCTCGCCACCGAGGACGAGTACCTGGTGGCGGACGCGACGACGCTGCACCGCTTCATCTTCCGCGAGGGGGAAGGGGTGCTCGCCTTCTCCAACACCCCCTGGAGCTCGCTCTCCACACCACAGCTCACCTTCGGCGCCGACCACACCCGCGCCATCCTGGTGCGCGGCGGAGACACTGTCTGGCTGGTGAGCTCCGCGCAGGACTCCGTCACCTTCACCCCGCGCACCCAGGCCTGTCCCTTCCAGGTGGACGCGCGGGGCTTCTATCGCCCCAGCACCACGCGCGCCTGCCAGGTGCTCGCCGGAGACCCCGTGGGCCATGGCGAGGGCGTGGTGTGGACCCGCGACACGGTGCAGACCTCGACCGGCTTCATCCCCGTGCTGCACCGCCATGAAGTCAGCGCCGCGCACGGCCTCCAGGAGGCGGGAGCGCTCTCCCTGGACAGCAGCATCACCAGCTTCGTGCAGGAGCTGCGGCCCGGGCCCTCCCATCCGCTGCTCAGGTCCTCGAGCGCGGTCGGTCCCTTCGCCACGCCCCGGTGGAACGCGGAGCGAACCGCGCTCGTGCTCGCGTTGCTACCCGACCCCGGTCACGCGAATCACATTACGCGCATCTCGGACCATTTCACCTGGACGGTGAACCGTCTCGGCGCGCCGGGGGTGCGCGTGCATCCGTGGACGTCCGCCCCCTGACGGGTGCTTTCCTCGGGCGGCCAAGCGGGTATGAAGGAGGCACCATGCCCCAGAAAGCCCCCCTGCTCGCGCCCGAGGCCCTCCAGTCCTTCCTCGCCCAGCATCCCAAGTGGAAGCACGAAGGCGGGATGATTCGCCGCACCTATGAGGCCCCGTCCTTCCTCGCGGGCATCGCCTTCGTGGAGCGCGTGGCGCACGCCGCGGAGAAGGCGGACCACCACCCGGACATCGACATCCGCTGGCGCAAGGTGACGCTGGCGCTCGTCACGCACGACTCCAACGGGCTGACGTCCAAGGACACCGAGCTCGCCCATGAGGCGGACCGGCTCTTCGACGAGGTGGTACCCCAGAAGTGAGCACCTCGGCTGTGAGTGGCTTCGTCGTGATGGCGTCCAGGGTGCTCTCGGGGCTGCGCGCGCTCGTCGGGTGCGCGGTGGTGATGCTGTCGACCGCCGCGCTCGCGCAGGACGAGCAGCCCACGGAGCCACGCCCGGAGCGGCTGTACTTCAACCCCGGCTCGCTGTTGGGCTCGGCGCGCGTCGTCGCGCTGGGCGGCGCCTACGTGGGCATCGCCGAGGGCGCGGCGGGCTTCCCCAGCAACCTGGCGGCGCTGGCCCACCGGGGCCCCGCGCTGGAGAAGGACTGGGACCTGGGCGTCACCCTGTCCTGGCTGGACCTGCCGTTCACCAGCGGACGCGCGCGCGACGTGGACAACGACGGCCGCGCGGACGAGTCCCAGGACCGGCGGCAGCTGCTCGGCGGCCTGCTGCTGCAATACAAGCGCTTCGGCATCGGCTTCGCGCTGCGCAACAGCGCCGTCACCTACTGCGCGACGGTGGCGTGCGCGACGGACAGCGAGCGCATCCGCGTGTCCATGACGCAGTCGGTGCTGGCCGGCGCGGTGTCCTTCGGCCAGGACGACTTCATCCTCGCGCTGGGCATCTACGCGGCGCAGGCCACCTTCCGGCTGTCCTCCGGCGGAGAGGACTGGCGCTACGGCGACACCGGCGTGGCCGTGGACATGCTGTACCGGCCCCATGGTCGCGCCTGGCGGCTGGGCGTGACGGTGCGGCCGGAGGTGGTGGCGGACTGGCGCCGCAAGGACGGCCAGGCGCCGGTGCTGGCGGACCGCACGCTGTTCAGCGCGGTGGTGTCGCCCGCGGTGCTGTCTTTGGGCGCGAGCTGGCGGCTGGGCGAGGGCGCGGAGCGCTACAACCGGCTGTCCCCCGCGGCGCGGCGGCAGCTGCTCGTGGACGGGGACGCGCTCCCGGTGCCGGAGGAGGAGCCCCGGGACGCGCCCGCGGGACGGTGGCTCATCAGCGCGCAGGTGGACCTCTTGTCCGGCGTGGACAACGCGGTGCCGCTGCGCACCTTCGCGTCCACGGCCCAGGAGCAGCTCGTGGGCCACACCTCCGAGTTCGCGCCCCGGCTGGGCGTGGAGCACGACACCGTGCCAGGGATGATTCGCCTGCGCGCGGGCGTGTACGCGGAGCCCTCGCCCTTCGATGGCCGGCCGCCGCGGCCGCACCTCACCGGCGGCTTCGAGGTGTTCGTCCTGCGCTACTGGGAGGACTGGTCCATCAACGCCTCCTTCGACCTGGCGAGCCGCTACACCAACGTCGGCCTGTCCATCGGCTTCTGGCGCTGAAGGCGCGGCGCGCGCCCGCACGTGGGTAGCGCACGGGCCTCCGTGGCGACACCGGGTGCGCGACCAGGGCACGCCGCCACTCCTCGAGGGAAACTCCGGGCGCGCATCGAAGCGGGCGAGCGAGCAGACATCGCACACGGTATTGCTGGCACCTACCAGCATGGAGACCCTCCGAGTGCGGAGGGGGCTTCATGCATCAAGGGCGGCGGTGGTTGCGGACTGTCGCGTGCGCGACAGCGCTGGGCTGGGCGGGATGGCTGACGGGCTGTGATGACGCGGACACGGAGGACCCGTCCGACTGTGTGAGTGAACCACGACGCGGCGGATGTCCCGAGCCTGCGCAGGAGCTGCCTCCTCCCGAGGAGGACGCGGGCACGCCACCTCCCGAGGCAGACGCGGGGACACCCGACGCGGGTCCGCCGCCCCTGGAGCCTCCACCTCCGCCGCCACCGGCGACGACAGGGAGCACGCTGTGGATGGCGCGCGAGGGCACCGCGCAGGATGACCTGGCGCTCGGCGCCGCGGTCGACTCCAACGGCGACATCCTCACGGCGGCGCAGTACGAGCTGGACGACCTCCAGGAGCGTCAGCCCACGGACGACACCGTGCGGCTGGTGCTCACCCGCCGCGCGGAGACGGGCGACGTGCGGTGGACACGCGCCTATCCGGTGCGCGTGGCCCAGACGCCGGAGTCCCTGCGCGCGGAGGTGAATGCACGCGTCGCGCCGGCTCCGGAGGGTGGGCTCTTCGTGGCCGTGGATGCCCGGGGCCTGGTGGACTTCGAGCCCCAGGAGCTGGGGGACGGCGCGTTCCTGGCGCGGTTGGACTCGGCGGGCAACCTGGTCTGGACGGCGCGTGTCCCTGGGGGCGACGCGACGGTGGCGGACCTGCTGCTCGACGCCCAGGGCCGGCCGATGGTCGCGTTCAACACCTCTGGCTCCACCGACTTCGGCGAGGGCGTGGTCGGCTCCGGCGCGGTGGTGGTGACGTACTCGGTGGACGGCAAGCCCGAGCAGGCGCTGAACGTCGGACGCGCGGAGGGCGAGGGCGCGCGCGTCCTCATCACCACGATGGCCCTGGGGCCGGACGGGCACGTGGTCGTGGGCGGGCGCTACGTGGGCGCGGTCCGCTTCGGGACGCAGCGCTCGGAGGGCGCCTCCGAGGGCAGCGCGTTCGTCGCCATGTACCTGCCGACGGGCGCACTGGTCTGGGCGCGGCTGCTCGCGCAGGCGAAGGGCACGGTGAGCGACGTGGGGGTGGATGCGCGAGGCACGGTGGTGGCGCTCGGCTCCTTCCTGGGCACGGTGTCCTGGGGGACGGCGAAGCTCCAGGGCCACGCGTACCGGGCGAGCCCCTTCCTCGTGTCCGCGGATGCGGCGGGCAAGGAGCGCTGGAGCCGCAACCTGGGCGATGGCCTGCGGGCCGGAGCGCTCGGGGTGAAGCCCTCGGGCGAGCTGGTGGTGGGCGGCTTCACGTACTCGCTCATCGTGGACGGCGCGGCGGGGCCGGATGGACTGGGCTCGGCGCAGCCCGTGGCCCTGCGCTACGGCGCGGACGGCGCGTCGCTCGGGCTGAAGCTGTACATCTCCGACCCGCCCCAGCCCCGAGGCGAGCTGTACGGCGTGGAGGACCTCCGCTTCGTGGGCATACTCCCGGACGGCGATGTCCTGCTGTTCGGCCACACGGACCGCAACTCGGACTTCGGCACCGGCCGGCGCGCGCCGGCGCGCAGTGACCTGTTCCTGCTGCGCATGAAGCAATAGGCGGCGCGAGGGCCTCGAGCGCGACTCGGGGCCCTTCGCCTCCGCTCGGATGACACGGGCTTCTTGGCTCACGCCGCGACGAGCGGCGTCGGGCCTCGTGTCGGGTCCACCCTCGTGTGATGGGTGCGCGGCGCCGGGGCGGCTGAGCCCACCGGGCCTCGAGACAGACACATCCGCGGCGCGCGCGTGGCCTTCGCGCCGGAAGTCCCCGGTCAGCCGCCGCTCGGAAGGCACCTGCATCCCGAGGCGGTCGGCTCACCGGAGCGTGTGGACAAGGCGCCTAGCGGCGCGTGGTGCGACGCGAGGCCTTCCGGGCCGCGCCCTTGCGAGCGGTGGTGCGACCACGGGCCGGGCTCTTGCGCGCGGTGCGACCCGCCGTTCCGGTCCGACGCGCGGTCGTCTTGCGAGCACCGCCCCGCTTGCTCCGGGCCGGGGTCTTCTTGCGAGCAGTCCTTCCGCGCGTGGTCGTGCGCTTCGCCGCGGCCTTGCGGCGCGAGGTGGTCTTCTTCGCGCGAGCACCGGTGCGGCCCGACGCCTTCTTCGTGGCGCGACGGCGCCGCGAGGATGACTTGCGCGTCGAGGACGTCGAGGGAGCCAGGGCCATCTCCGAGGGGGCCAGGCTGTCGGTGATCTGCGAATTGACGGTCTCGTGAGTCATTCCATCTCCTCCGGTGAGCGAGAACAACAGGCGATGCGAAACGCAGCGTACGCCTGTGCGCGCGCGATGAGAGCCCTCCCCCTCGCGAAGATGAACGACAGCGGACGAATGGCGCGTCGGACTTCGCGCATCAGGGTGCGTAGCCGAGTTCGCGCTCCACCTTCTCCACCTGTCCGAGCGCTTCCTTCAGGCCTCGTGAGGAAGCCACCGCACGCGCGCGCCGCAGTCGCTCCTCGACGCGCGACTTCTCTCCGAGCAGCGCGTGGGCCCGACCCAGCTCCAGCAGCGCGTCGACGGCGGACCACCAGTCCTCGTGGGACTCCGCGTTGGTGAGGGCCTGCTCCAGGTGGGGCAGCGCGGCGGGGACATCGCCCCGACGCAGGTGGAGCCGGCCGAGGGAGGTATGGGCCTCGCGCTGGCCAGCGGGGTCCTTCACCCGACGAGCCAGGGCGAGGGCCTTCTCCGAGAGCGCCAGGGCCTGGGCGTCCTTGGGGTCCTTGCGCGAGCGCACGTTGGCGAGGGCGACCAGGGCGAACATCTGGCCGGTGTTGAAGCCGACCTGCTCGCGCAGCCGCAGGGACTGTTCATACAGGGTGATGGCGGAGTCGAGCCGGCCCTGGTCCTCGTCGAGGGAGGCGAGGTGGCGAAGGTTGTAGGACTCCATCAGGACGTCGTTCGAGGCGCGGGCGAGGGACAGGCCATGCGCGTAGGTCGACCTCGCGGCCTCGGCCTGGCCCTGGAACTGTTGGGTGAGGCCCAGATGGAACAGGGCCTCGATGTGTCCTCGCGAGTCACCGGAGGACGCGGAGAGGTCCCGGGCCTGCTCGAAGAGGGCGACGACGGGGGCCCACTCGCCCTGGCCGGTGAGGAGCACGATGAAGTAGTGGAACATGCCCTCGGCGTCGAGCGCGGCGACGCGGGCGGGGGCGTCACCCGAGGCGTCGGCGAGGTGGCGGGCGCGGCGCAGCACGTCGAGCACCTGGGTGGTGTCCATCCCCGGCTGGTGACGGAGCATGCGGGACATGACGCGGCCCTGCTCGGCGAGGATGCGGGCTTCCCCTCCCGGGTCCTTCAGGGTCCGAGCGCGCTCACTGGCGAACTGACCGAGCGACACGGCGTCATCGAAGCGGCTCTCCAGGTCGTAGGCCTGCATCACGGTGACGGCGGCCTCGCTGAAGGGGCGCCCCTGCTCCGCGGCGGTGCCGACATGGGTGGCCTGGGCGGGCCGGCCGGTCGCGCAAGCGGTGATGAGTGATGCCAGTCCCACACAGATGACCTGCCGCATGTCCGAGTCCTCCGGGAGAGGCGTCGTGCCCCTCCATCGCGGAGACGAGGCTAGGGGGTGGGTCGCGCCGTGGGGCGCTGATGGGATGAGACGCGGATGGGAGGGACGAGCCGCGGACGGGGAAGGATGAGTGTCCCGCTGTCGGGGGGGCCTCGGATGGGGTTACCCTCTGCGACATCATGACAGCCGAGGAACGACAGAAGCTCGTGGAGCAAGCGCGGGCGCTCCTGTTGGAGCAGGTGGTCCGCTGGGAGTCCCCCATGCGGTGGAGCGAGGACGACAGCAATGGCTACCGGAAGGTCGCGGTGGCGGCGCGTCAGGCGCTCGCGGGGGACACGGGCGCGATTGCGACACTGAGGCGGGTGTTCGACGAGTCGTTCTTCGCCAGGACGAACTCCCACAACGAATACGGACTGGCCTCGCTGGGGCTCGCGCTGCTCGGGGACCGCGAGTCGGTGGAGCGCATCCGCGCGGTGTCGCCCATCAACCTGAACCGGACGACGAAGCCGCTCGCCCTCGCGCTGCTCGAAGAGGACTGACGGCTCACAGCGGATGGCCGAGCACCTGCTCCAGCCGGGCCCGGTACGTGCGGCTCAGCGTCAGCTCCTGGCCATCCTTCAGCACCAGTCGATGGTCCCCGGACAGCGTGGGGGTCAGGGAGACAATCCGGTCCACGTTCACGAGCGCCGAGCGATGCACCCGCGCGAACCGCCGCGCTGGAAGCCGCCCCTCCAACTCCGCCATCGTCTCGCGCAACAGATGTGTCTGGGTGCCGACATGCAGCGTGACGTAGTTCCCCGCGGACTCCACCCAGTCCAGGTCCTCTACCGGCACGAGCAGCGTCCGCGTCGCCGACTTCACCACGAGCCGCTCCGTGGGCTCCGGCTTCAGCTCCTGGAACATCCGCTGGAGCTGCTGCCTCAAGTCTCCCGGAGGCGCTGTCAGTCGCTCCCGCACCCGCGTCAACGTGCGCCGGAAGCGCTCCACAGTGAATGGCTTGAGCAGGTAGTCCACCGCGGCGGCATCGAACGCGCGCAAGGCGTGCTGCGGCCACGCCGTGACGAAGACGACCACGGGAGGCGCGGCCTGCCCCAGCTCCGCCAGCACACCGAATCCGTCCCGCTCCGGCATCTCCACATCCAGGAACACCAGCGCCGGCCGCTCGCGCGCCAGAAGCTCCAGCGCCTCCTGCCCGTCCCCGCACTCCACCACCGGATGAAGGTCCGTCTCCGAGGCCAGCAGCGTCCGCAGCCGCTCGCGCGCCAGCGGTTCGTCATCGACGATGAGCGTGCGCACCGTCATGCCCGCGTCCTCCGATAGGGCAGCGAGAGCGAGAGGAGGAACCCGCTCGGCGCACGCGCCTTCCACGTCACCGACTGCTCGGCACCGTGCAGTCGCTCCAGTCGCGCCCGCGTGGCGCCCAGCCCGATTCCCTCCTCCAGCTCCGTGCGTCCCGCTGGCGGCCCCACCCCGTCATCCTCCACCTCCAGCGCGAGCCGCGTTCCGTCACGTCGGACCCGGACCCAGACCTTCCCAGGCCCCCTGCGCGGCGCGATGCCGTGTCGGATGGCGTTCTCCACGAGCGGCTGGAGCAACAACGACGGCACCAGCGCGTCCCTCGCGTCCTCCGCCACGTCGACGTCCACCTGGAGCCGATCCGAGAAGCGCGTGCGCTCGATGTCCAGGTAGGGCGAGAGCAGCTCCAGCTCCTCCGAGAGCGGGACCTCGTGCCGCCCGTCGCGCTCCAGGCTGGCGCGGAGCAGCTCGCTCAGCTGCCCCACCATCCTGTCCGCGGACTCCACGTCCCGGTGCATCAGCGCGGAGATGGCGTGCAGCGTATTGAACAGGAAGTGAGGCTGGAGCTGACTGCGCAAGAGCTGCAGCTGGGCCTGCGCGAGCTGCGCCTCCAGCTGGGACGCGCGCACCGCCTCCTCGCGCATCCGTCGGGCGTACGCCACCGCGGCCTCCATGCCCACCAGGGAGAAGTAGATGAGCAGGTCGAAGTCCGTCGTCTTCGAGGCGATGAACAGGAAGTAGGTCCACGCCGCGGACGCGCCGCCGCTGACCTCCACCACCAGCCACTCGCGCAGCACCGCGAACAGCCCCAGCGCCAGCACCGCGAAGCCCACGCCGGGCACCAGGTGCAGCAGCAGTTGCACGAACCACGGCCGGCCCGTCGCGCGAATCCGACGCGCCACCGCCAGCACGAGCGGCGTGAGCACCGCCCAGGCGTACCAGACACACGCACCCGTCAGCAGGGCCTCGCCCAGACGCGGCGGCTCCCCGTGCGAGGCGCGGTACACGAAGAGCTGCGCCCCATAGAGCAGCGCGAGCACCGTGTACCCGGCCAGAATCACCGCGGGCCAGAACCACCGGGACGACAGTCCCCACCGGGCCCCGGTGGACGAGGACTCGGCGGGGGACACGGGACTCCATGACACGGTCGGGCTCGTCGACATGGTGGACGGTGTGGACTCTAGTCCGCCCACACGTCTCTTGCCGAAGCCCACCCCTTCAGCCCTTGAGGAACGCCGCCAGCTTCTCGTACGCCACCGCGAGCGGAGCAATCGGCGCGCTCTCGTTGGCCTGGTGCGCCTGCGCCGTCTCGCCGGGCCCGTAGTTGATGGCGTCCACGCCCCACTCACCGAACCGGGCCACGTCCGTCCACGCCTGCTTCGACGCGGCGGGCAGCCCGGTGATGGCGAGCAGCTTCTGGAACAGCGGATTGCCCGCCACCACGGGGCCGCTGGGCGAGGCATCCGTGATGATGACCTCCGCGCGTCCCGCGACGAGCGCGTGCACGTCCGCCTTCGCCTGCTCGATGCTCTTGCCCGGCGCGAAGCGGTAGTTGAGGTTCAGCTCGAACGACTCGGGGATGACGTTGCGCGCGCGGCCGCCCTTGGCCAGCGTGGCGTTGATGACTTCGTAGAAGCGGAAGCCCTGCACATCCACCTCCACCCGCTGACGCGCCAGCAGCTCCGTGAGGAACGGGCCCGCCTTGTGGATGGCGTTCTCCCCCTGCCACGGCCGCGCCGAGTGCGCGCTGCGTCCGCCGAAGCGCACCGTCACCTGCATGGAGCCGACGCAGCCCACCTGCACCTCGCTGTCCGTGGGCTCCATCGCGATGCCGAACTTCACCTTCGCCAGGTCCGGGCGCGCCGCGAACAACGGGATGAGGCCGCTCTCCGCATACGCGCCCTCCTCGCGCTCGTAGAAGAGGAAGGCCAGGTTGACCGGCAGCGTGTCGCGACGGAGGTCCTCCGCCAGCGCCATCATCACCGCGAGCCCGCCCTTCATGTCCGAGGCGCCCAGGCCGAAGACGCGCTCACCCTCGATGCGAGGCTCACGCCCCTGGTCGCTCGGGTGCGCGGGCACCGTGTCCAGGTGGCCGATGAGCGCCACCGTGGGGCGAGGGTCCTCCAGACGACCGAGCAACAACGTGTGCCCCACGCGGAAGACCTCCGCGGGTGGGAAGTGCTGGAGCGCCCAGCGCTCGACGAAGTCCGCGATGGGGCCTTCCTGCGTGATGGGACTGGAGATGCGGCACAGCTCGAGCGTCGTGCGGGCGAGCCTCGTGGCGAGGTCTTGAGAGGACATGCGGACACCACCATAACCCCACCCCCTCCCCCTTCGCTGGCCTCCCCGCTCTCCGACAACGAACCGGTCTCCCCAGGGCTCCGGAGCCTCCGGATTGACGCCCGGTGAGTCCGTCGTCTCACTCGAAGGCGGGGCGTGACACTGATCGCGCGTTCACCGAAGCTACCCTCGCCCCAAATCCTCCGAGGATGAAATGTCGTCGAACAGCGAAGCGACCCAGGCCCTGCTCTCCCTCTGCGGCGACAAGCGTCGGTGGAAGACGGAGCTCACCGTGGACGCGGTGCGGAAGCTGCTCGCCGAGGGCGCGGACGTGAACGCTCGGGACGTCCATGGCCAGAGCGCCCTGCACCACGCCGTCCAGGGGCAGTACCAGAAGGGGGATCCGCTCCCGGACGTCGCGGTGGTGCGCGCGCTCATTGAGGCGGGCGCGGATGTGAATGCGCGGGACAACCATCAGCAGACACCGTTGCTCAGGGCCCTCCCCTCGGAGAAGAGCCCGGAGAACGAGGCGCTGGCGCTGGAGCTCATCGCCCTCTTGAAGGCCGCTGGTGGGAAGGTGCCCTCGGACGTGGTGGACGGGAACGGCGCGGCGTTCCGCTGGACGACCGCCAGGCTCCTCAAGGAGGTGCTCGACGCGGGGGCTCGCCTCGACGCGCGCAACGAGCGGGGCGGGACGCCGCTCCACAACGCCGTGGTCTCCGGAGACCCCGACGTCATCCAGTTGATGCTGGAGCGCGGCGCCGAGGTGAACGCCATCGACGGCCAGGGCCGCACGGCGCTGGGCATCGCGCTGCGCACCAAGGAGGAGGTCTGGGTCGCGCACAACAAGCGGACGGCCGGGTTCAACGCCGTCATCCAGGTATTGGAGGCCGCGGGCGGCAAGGCCAGCGTCTCCATTCCCCTGAGCGATGACGTCTTCGCCCCCTACCCCCTCGACGAGGCGGCGTTCCGCGGGGCCCTGGCGGAGAAGAAGCAGAAGCTCTCCTTCAAGCACGCCATCGCCTCCGCGCAGGAGGCCATCACGGGACTGCACGGCTACGGAGACCCCGCCGAGGCCCTCGGCAAGCTGGAGACGCTGCGGGACACGCTCACGGCGCCGCCCAGGAAGGTCCACATCAAGGAGCCGCTGGACATCCGGAGCGCCTTCTTCCACCACGGCGACCTGGAGGTGGACGGCGACCTGGACATTGGCAAGCCGTTCGCGGTGACGGGGGACGTCATCGTGCACGGCGTGGTGTGGGACGCGGGCAACGACTCGCTGGTGAACATCCTCGGCAACCTGAAGTGCCACGCGCTCTACTCGAGCGGCGAGTTCAGCGTCGCCCAGGACATCGAGGCGCGCGACGTGGTGCTCGGCTACTACAACGACCACATCCTCGCGGCGAAGACCATCCGGGCCCGCGTCGTCATCGAGGATGACCACGCCTTCGACGCCAGCGTCGAAGCGCAGCACCACTTCGACATCGACACCTACGCCCAGGGCTACGGCGACGGCGTGGCGGACGAACTGAAGGCCATCTTCGTCGACGAGGTGTTCGAGAAGACGGAAGACGCAGGAGACGATGAGGAAGGCGAGCCGGCGCAGATCGACAAGGGCGCGCTCTTCAACAACATCAGCAAGGGCCTGCCCGTCTTCCGCGAGTAGCCCCTCAGAACGTCCGGATGAAGTCGAGCTCCACGCTCAGCCGGCCGGTGCGAGCGCTTCCTCGAACTCCGTCGCGCCCTCCAGCAGCGACGCGCACAGACACGCGGGGCCCTGCAACGCGGTGAAGCCATGCGCGCTGCCCTCCAGCTTGTCGAGCGTCTCACCGGGCCACACCTCGTGCCCGCCGTCCTCGCGCAGCCCGCCCTCCAGCACCAGGTTCCACTCGCGCCCCAGGTGCGTGTGACGCGGATAACGCACGCCCGGGTTGAGACGCAGCACCGCGGCCATCATCCCCTCGCGCGCGGGGCCCGTCTCCACCGGGAACAACTCCGAGCCCTCCACCGGCCCCGGCATCCACAGCGACGCATCCTCCAGCGACTCGAGCAGCGCGCTCGCCCGCTCCCGCGTCACATCGAAGAAGGCCGCCAGCTCCTGCGTGAAGCGCTCCAGCCGGCCAGGCCCCTCCATCCGCGCCATCAACGCGGTCAGCACCCCGGCCGGCGGCTCCACCGGCGACTCCAGCGCCAGCAGGCCCTCACGCACCGAGGACAGGCGGTCGGCCTCGACCCGGCAGCGCTCGCACGCCGCCAGGTGTCGCTCCAGCGCCTCCCGCGAGGAGGCGTCCAGCGTCCCCAGTGCCCACTCGGCCAGGATGTCGTCGAGGTGCTCCGTCATCGCGTCCCATCCCGTCCCATCACACGGGCACTACGGAAGCCGCCGCCCTGGTGGATTTCCCTGGGGGCTACACCGCCACCGCGAAGTCGCGGAGGGCCGAGTTGAGGCTCGTCTTCTTGTCCGTGGACTGTGTCCGCTGCCCGATGATGAGCGCGCACGGCACCATGTACCTGCCCGCGGGGAACTGCTTCTCGCGCATGCCCGGAATCACCACGCTGCGCGCGGGGACGCGGCCCTTGTAGACGCGCTCCTCGGGGCCGGTGACGTCGATGATTTGCGTGGACGCGGTGAGCACCACGTTGGCGCCCAGCACCGCCTCCTCCTCCACCACCACGCCCTCCACCACGATGCAGCGGCTGCCCAGGAACGCGCGGTCCTCGATGATGACGGGAGACGCCGTGGGCGGCTCGAGCACCCCGCCCAGCCCCACGCCACCCGACAGGTGCACGTCGCTGCCCACCTGCGCGCAGCTGCCCACCGTGGCCCACGTGTCCACCATGGTGCCCGCGCCCACGCGCGCGCCGATGTTCACATAGCCGGGCATCACCACCGCGCCCTTCTCCACGAAGGCCCCGTAGCGCACCGTGCCCGGCGGGACGACCCGCACGCCCGCCTTGTCCAGGTTCTTCTTCAGGGGGACCTTGTCGTGGAACTCGAAGGGCCCCACCTCCATCACCTTCATCTCCGACACGGCGAAGAACAGGAGGATGGCCTCCTTGACCCAGGCGTGGACCTTCCAGCCGTCCGGGCCCTTCTCCGCCACGCGCAGCTCGCCCGCGTCCAGGCGCGCCACCGTCTCGCGCACGGCGGACACGAAGTCCGCATCCTTGAGCTTCGTCCGGTCCGCGAACGCGGCCGAGACCTTCTGGGACAGTTCTTCGATGGGCAACATGGCGCCACCTTGAAGCACACTTCGGCGCGCCGCGCCGCACCAACCTGCCCGCCCTCAGGGGTGGGACGCGTCCGGCTCCGACGCCTGGCTCGCGTCCGGCTCAATCAGGCCCGCGGGCTCCGCCAGGGGCAGCGTCTGCGTGGTGATCTCCCCATGCAACGTCCGGGGCGCCACCTCCGTGTGCCCGCGTCCCTCCAGCTCCACCGCGCCCCGTGAAACATGTCTCACCCGCGCCATGGGCACCTCGCCCCAGGTCCGGCTGAAGGGCCAGCGACGCACGTAGAGGTGCGTGTCGCTCAACAGCGCCACGTATCCCAGCAGCGCGCCGCCCTCGTCGCGCACGCGCATCCCTCGGGTGATGGAGCGCCGCTCATAGGGCGACGCCGTCTCGGGCCAGGCCATGCGTTCCACCTCCTGCCCCCAAGGTGCACCTCCTCCTGCCCACAGAGGAGCACCCCTCGCGCGCCCGCTTCCTCGCCTGCTTGAGGCAACTTGAGTCCCAAGGGCTCCGATAACTCTCTGTTTTGCCGCGTTGAGCAGTGTCCACAACTGGTCAATCGACCCCTGGTCGTGCCAGCATCGGGTCATCCCTCACCCCCTGGAGGGCACATGAGCGCTACCCCCTCGCGCCCGTGGAGCCTCGCCGTGGCAGTGCTCGCGTCGTTCGTCGCCGGATGCCTCGGCGAGGCGGCGCTCGACATGCAAGGTCTGCCGGGCCCCGGCAACCCCAACCCCCAGCCCCCGCCGGTGCAGCAGGACGGCACGCTCGACTGTGACCTGGACCGGGTGCCGGCGGGCGTGACGCTCGCGAGCATCGCCTCCGACTTCGAGCGCGAGGTGCACCCGGCCCTGGTGCGCGAGGTGTCCGGCTGCATCTCCTGCCACGCGACGACGAGCGGCCGGCTCTTCAAGGTGGGCCTCAACGGCGTGGAGAACTTCTACGCCATCCGCGCCGCCGGCTACCTCACGCCCGCGTCGGGCTCCATGCTGTCGCGCCTCGTCACGACGGACGAGAGCGCGCGCATGCCGCGCGGCGAGCCGGCGTGGAACGCGCGCGAAATCGCCGCGGTGGCCGCGCTCACCTGTCAGCTCAAGGCGGTGGAGACGCGCCAGCCCTCGTCGCGTCCGGACGAGGAGTTCCCCCCGGCGCTCCTGGAGCCCTACCGGGGCCCCTCCGTCGCCACGTATGACAATCCCTTCCTGGGCTTCGAGCAGCTCAAGGGCAAGGTGAAGGCCGTCTTCGACGACGACTGGGTGCGCGGCGGGGTGGACCGCTTCGCGCAGAACGTGGGCCTGCTGGGCGGCGTGGACTACAAGGACCACTTCGTCGAGGCGCGCGTCGCCACCGCCGACTTCTTCCTGGGCCTGGATGACCTGTCGCGCGACGTGTGCCTCACGGCCGCCACCCACAAGATGGGCCCCTTCTCGGGCCTGGACCTGGCACAGCCGCTGACGGACATCCCCGCGCCCACCACCAAGACATACGAGATGGAGGCCGCCGCGCGCGAGGGCACCACCCTCCCCGCGGGCACGCAGATTCTCGCGAGCACCGGCGGCAAGTCCGGCAGCACGGGCTGGAACCTCTACACCACCGGCACCCTCACCACGCTGCAGCCCTACGTCTTCCCCGCGTCCGCCACCTACCGCTTCACGGTGAAGGCCAAGGGGGACCTGTGCGGCCCGGACCTGCCGAACATGCAGCTCAAGGTGGACGGCGTGCTGGTGAAGGAGTGGAGCGTCGCCAACAACACGGCCTACGCGGACTTCGTGCACACGCAGGCCGTCGCCGGCGGGGACCACCTCCTCACGGTGGGCTTCACCAACGACTACGGCGAGACGGGTGTCTGCGACCGCAACCTGCACGTGGACGCGCTCGTGGTGTACGGCCCCACGGAGGCCGCCACCGGCACCCAGCGCGCGGACGCGGCGAAGGCCAAGGTGGACACGCTCTACCGGCGGATGCTGTACCGGGCCTCCTCCCCCGAGGAGCGCGCCAACGGCTACGCGCTGGTGACGGACCTGCTGGGCATCGAGGCCAACGCCACCAAGGCCTGGAGCGGCCTGTGCGAGGGCCTGATGCGCGCGCCCGACTTCCTCTTCACGCTGCCGCCCTCGTACGAGCGCTTCACGGGCAAGGAGCGCGAGCGGCTGCTCTTGGTGAAGCTGGCCATGGACCTGCTGGGCAGGCCGCCGTCCGCGCAGGACTTCACCGCGCTGGAGGACGGGCAGAAGTCGTGGGAGGCGATGGTGGACGGATACCTGGCCTCGGCGGACTTCCGGGCGAACTACTTCAAGCGCATGCGCGTGCGCACCGAGAGCGAGGGCACGCCCGACACGGACGAGCCCGCGCGGCTATGGACCTTCCTGGTCGAGCAGGAGCGGCCGTTCGGGGAGCTGCTCACCGGCGACTACTCGGTGGACGGAAGCTTCCAGCAGGTGACGCGCCCCCCGCAGCACGGCAAGACGGGCGTGCTTACGATGAAGGGCTTCATCAAGAACAAGCCGGGCCTGCCGCACTACAACTACGCGGCGCGCGTGATGACGGACTTCATGGGCACCCTGTACGAGGTCCCCGCCGAGGTCTTCGACATGCGCGGCGCGGCCACCGCGTCCTCCACCGTGGACCCCAGCAGCATCTGCTACTCCTGCCACCAGACGCTCACCCCGCTGGCGCACCAGCGCCTGCGCTGGGACGACGAGGGCAACTACCGCACCCAGGACGAGCAGGGCGTCACGCTGGACGACACGGACAGGAACCTCGCCGCCACCTATGCCTTCAAGGGCCAGGGCATGGAGGCCTTCGCCACGCAGGCGGTGAAGAAGGAGGCCTTCGTGCGCCGCACGCTCAACGCCCAGTTCGCCCTGCTGTTCGGCCGCGAGATGCGCCACGAGCAGGACGAGCGCGCCATCTACAAGCGCCTGTGGGACGTCAGCCACGAGCACGACGGCAACCTCAAGGCCGTGCTCAAGACCCTCGCCACCTCTCCCGAATACCTGCGCCAGTAGCGCCGCCCAAAGGACCGCCGCCATGAACCGCCGCCGATTCCTCGCGGGCGCCGCCGCGGGCGCCGCCATCAGCACCCTGGACTGGCTCCGCTTCTTCCGCGCCTTCGGAGTGCCCGGGACGAAGAAGGAGCTGGGCTTCGCCGAGGCCGCCGCCGCCGAGGCCGACAACCCCCGCTTCCTCATCTACTGGTTCCAGGAGGGAGGCTGGGACGGGTACTCGATGTTCAACCCCGTCCACACGCCCAACGACTCCATCCGCGTCATCCCCGCGGGCGAACTGCGCCCCACCCCGTCGTGGACGAACCACCGCTACCGGCCCAAGGGCTACGGCGCCACGCCGTCGGACCCGCCGAAGACGCAGGGCAACATCCAGTACGGCTACCTGGCGCAGGACGGCCTGGACCTGTTCCCCGACCTGGCGGTGGTGTCCAGCCACAACGGCAACACCTTCCACTCGGGCGGACGGTGGGAGTACCACTACGGCAAGTACAGCGCGTCGCTGTCGGGCAAGCGGGGCGCGGACGAGCGCACGGTGATGCAGGCGTTCTGCGAGGCGTACGGCACGGGCTTCCTCTTGCCCCACGTCTCGTGGCACCGGTGGCTGTCCGACGGTGAGCTGTCCATCCCGTCCTATCCCGAGGGCACGGGCTACTACGAGAAGCTGGGCCCGGTGCACGCGCACACGCTCTACGGCAAGACGCCCGCGGCGATGCGCGAGCGGCTCGCGTCGCTGGGCAACGTGGCGCAGGGCCAGCGCGACGCGCGCATCCGCCAGTTCACCGACAACCTGCAGGCGAGCTTCCTGGCGGAGAAGAACAGCGAGTCGGTGCGCGCCTTCAACTCCGCGCTCCAGATTCACCGGGCGCTGACGGCCGGCGGCAGCATCAACCTGGACCCGCGCACGCTGTTCACCCACACCACGCTGCGCGCCGAGTTCGGCATCACCGCGGCGGACGAGGCCACGGACTCGTCGTCCATCAACGGCAACCCCGCGCGCACCAAGGAGACGCCCAACACCAACGTGCAGGCGTTGATGACGTACGAGATGATGACGAAGGGGCTGTCCATCGGCTTCTTCATCGAGAACCGCGGCCTGCGCCAGTTCGACACGCACCGCGACCGCCGCTCCATCATGAACAACAAGGGCCAGACGGAGCAGCGCGACATGATGCGCAAGAACCTCTGGAACCCGCTCAAGACGCTGGTGGCGAAGCTCAAGGCCACGCCCTACGGCACCACGGGCAAGAGCTACTACGACTTCACCACCATCGTCCTCGCCTCGGAGATGGGCCGCACGATTCAGGGCGACGTGGAGGGCATCCTCGCCAAGGCGGGCGTGACGGACGCGCAGAAGTACGAGGAGATCATGCTCCAGGACTGCTGCCAGCACTGGCGCGTCAACAGCGTGGCCTTCCTGGGTGGCACCGTGCGCGGCAACACGCAGTATGGCCGCGTGGGCAGCGCGTCCCTGGACGGCATCCCGATGATGCCCAACGGCACGCTGGACCCGGCGTACGACCCGGACACGGGCCTGCTGGTGCCGGGGCGGACCAAGAACGCCACCAGCTTCGTGTCCGACGCCGGCCACGTGTACGCCACGGCGCTCCACCTGTCCGGGTTGGACCCGGCGGCGCTCAAGGCCGCGGGCAAGGGCAAGAACGACCGCCCGCCCATGACGTTCATCAAGCGCTGAAGCGCCCGCATGATGCGGGGCCGCCACCGTCCCTCCGGAGGCGGCCCCCAAGGCTCAGGCGACTTCAGGCGTCGAGGACGCGCGCCACCGCGTCCACCACCTCCTGGTCCGTGGGGAAGGCCAGCGACGCCTTCCGGATGACCACCTTGCCGTCGACGGCGACCTCGTAGCTGCCCGACGGCCCGGGCTTCAGCTCCGCCTCCACATCCAGCTCGTCCTTCAACGCGACCGCCGCACGGGCGGCCCTGGGCTTGTAGCCTCAGGAGTTGCAGTACGTAATCGTGACCTTCTTGTCGGCCATGGCGTGTCTCCTCGCGCGGGGCTCGGCCCCGTCCCCGAAGAGATAATGCGTTCGCGGCCCGCGAGCCAGCCAGGTTGCTCCCCAGTATCCATCCGACAGAGGGTGTGCTGCGGGGCGTTGCCGGGATGAGAGAGACAGGTCAGCCCTCGACGGATGAGGAAGAGAGCTGAGAAGTCGGAGTAGGTGCGTATCCGTCCGGCCAACGACGTTCTGAGAGGCGTTGAGTGAGGCGTCGGCGCCGTGGACCCTGGCGTGCATGTCGAAGCCAGGAGAGAAGCCGGAGTGGGCACGTGTCGCGGAAGCGTTCGAGGCGAGCGGGCTGACGCAGCAGGAGTTCGCATCGCAGCGAGGTCTGCGCCTGAGCACGTTGCAATCATGGGTGTACCGGTGCCGGCGTCAGCGGGCCAGGAAGGGGGAGCCGGTGCGGCTGCTGCCGGTGGAGGTGGCTGGCGTGGCGCAGCCGAGCGCGGCGCTCCTCGAGGTAGAGATGGCCAGCGGAGCGCGCCTGCGATTCGCCTCGGGCACCGACGTGGAGTACGTGGCCCGGCTCGTCGCGGCGCTGGGGCGGTGAGACGTGTTCGCCCTGCCTGCGTCGGTGCGCGTGGTGCTGGCCACGGCGCCAGTGGACATGCGCAATTATGCCGAGTCCGGCGTTATGCGGAGTTGAGGGGCATGCCGCGCGCCAGTCCGAGGAGGAGACCGGCGCGGCGGCTCCGCATAATCATGCCCCTTTCCGCGAGGGCCGCAGCGAGGCGAGCAGC